>NZ_RZOJ01000131.1:0-13907 GCF_003998845.1 Mesorhizobium sp. M4A.F.Ca.ET.022.05.2.1
GCGTGCCAATGCGCGAGGGCAGCGACTTCAGGAACCAGATATGGGCGACGGGCGCGGCGAGCTCGATATGGCCCATGCGCTCGCGGCGCACGCGCGACAGCGTGACTTCGACGCCGCACTTCTCGCAGATGACGCCCTTGTACTTCATGCGCTTGTACTTGCCGCACAGGCATTCATAGTCCTTGATCGGACCGAAAATGCGCGCGCAGAACAGGCCGTCACGCTCCGGCTTGAAGGTGCGGTAGTTGATGGTCTCCGGCTTCTTGATCTCGCCGAACGACCAGGACAGAATCTTCTCAGGGCTGGCGAGCGATATCCGGATGGAATCGAACACCTGCGCCGGCGCCTGGGGGTTGAAGAGATTCATGACCTCTTGGTTCATGCCGTTCTCCTTTTCGGGGTCCTCGAAAACCCCTTGCATCTAACGCGGGCCGAATGCCCGCAGACTGGTCGGCCCACCGGCCGAGGAATTTGATCGGCGCGCCGCGACCTTGCGCGGCGCGCCATAGCCTTACTCGGCAGCGTCGGGCAGCTGCACCGGCGCGTCGTCGAACTTGGTGTTCTCCAGTTCGACATTGAGGCCGAGCGACCGCATCTCCTTGACGAGAACGTTGAAGCTCTCGGGGATACCGGCCTCGAACGTGTCGTCGCCTCTGACGATCGCTTCATAGACCTTGGTGCGTCCGGCGACGTCGTCCGACTTCACCGTCAGCATCTCTTGCAGCGTGTAGGCGGCGCCATAGGCTTCCAGCGCCCAGACCTCCATTTCGCCGAAGCGCTGGCCGCCGAACTGCGCCTTGCCGCCCAGCGGCTGCTGGGTGACCAGCGAGTATGGACCGATCGAACGCGCGTGGATCTTGTCGTCCACCAGGTGGTGAAGCTTGAGCATGTAGATGTAGCCCATCGTCACCTTGCGATCGAACGGCTCGCCGGTGCGGCCGTCATAGAGCTGCGACTGACCGCTGGTGTGCAGGCCAGCCTGCTCCAGCATGGTGTTGATGTCGGCCTCATGCGCGCCGTCGAACACCGGGGTCGCGATGGAGACGCCACGGCGCATCTGCTCGCTCAGGCGAATGATGCTCTCGTCGTCATACTCGCGGATCGGCTCGTTGCGGTCGTTGGAAGGCATGAAGCTTTCCAGCGTCTTGCGCAGCGGCTTGATGTCGCCACCCGCCTTGTACGCGTCGATCAGCTCGCCGATCTTCCTGCCCATGCCGGCGCAAGCCCAGCCCAGATGCGTCTCCAGGATCTGGCCGACGTTCATGCGGCTGGGCACACCCAGCGGGTTGAGCACGATATCGGCATGCGTGCCGTCCTCGAGGAACGGCATGTCCTCGACCGGAACAATACGCGACACGACACCCTTGTTGCCGTGACGGCCGGCCATCTTGTCGCCCGGCTGCATCTTGCGCTTCACCGCCACGAAGACCTTGACCATCTTCATGACGCCCGGAGGCATCTCGTCGCCGCGCTGCACCTTCTCGACCTTGTCCATGAAGCGCTGCTCGAGCGCCTTCTTGGAGTCGTCGTACTGGCCGCGCAGGGCTTCCAGTTCGCTCTGGAGCTTTTCGTTCTCCACCGCGAACTGCCACCACTGCGAGCGCGGATACTCGTCAAGCGTGTCCTTCGACAGTTTCGAGCCCTTCTTGAAGCCCTTCGGCCCGGCGATCGCATCCTTGCCGACAAGCATGTCGGATAGGCGCGAATAGACGTTGCGATCGAGGATCGCCTGCTCGTCGTCGCGGTCCTTGGCCAGGCGCTCGATCTCCTCGCGCTCGATCGCCATGGCGCGCTCGTCCTTCTCCACGCCGTGGCGGTTGAAGACGCGCACTTCGACAACCGTGCCGAAGGTCCCCGGAGGCATGCGCATCGAAGTGTCGCGCACGTCGGAAGCCTTTTCACCGAAGATGGCGCGCAAGAGCTTCTCTTCCGGCGTCATCGGGCTTTCGCCCTTCGGCGTGATCTTGCCGACCAGGATGTCGCCCGGCTGCACTTCCGCGCCGATGTAGACGATGCCGGCTTCGTCGAGGTTCTTCAGCGCCTCTTCCGAAACGTTCGGAATGTCGCGCGTGATTTCCTCCGGCCCGAGCTTGGTGTCGCGCGCCATGACCTCGAACTCCTCGATGTGGATCGAGGTGAAGACGTCGTCGGCGACGATGCGCTCGGACAAGAGGATCGAGTCCTCGTAGTTATAGCCGTTCCACGGCATGAACGCGACCAGCACGTTGCGGCCGAGCGCCAGATCGCCGAGCTCGGTCGACGGACCATCGGCGATGATGTCGCCCTTGTTGACGCGGTCGCCCATGCGCACCAGCGGACGCTGGTTGATGCAGGTGTTCTGGTTCGAACGCTGGAACTTCATCAGCCGGTAGATGTCGACGCCGGACTTGCCGGGATCGAGATCTTCCGTGGCGCGGATGACGATACGCGTCGCGTCCACCTGGTCGACGATGCCGCCGCGGCGGGCGCCGATGGCGGCGCCCGAGTCACGGGCGACGATCGGCTCCATGCCGGTGCCGACGAACGGCGCCTCGGCGCGCACCAGCGGCACGGCCTGACGCTGCATGTTCGAGCCCATCAGCGCGCGGTTGGCGTCGTCGTTCTCGAGGAACGGGATGAGCGCCGCCGCCACCGAAACCATCTGCTTCGGCGACACGTCCATCAGATCGACGTTCTCGCGCGGCGCCATCATCACTTCGCCGGCGTTGCGGCAGATGACGAATTCGTCAACGAAGCCGCCATTCTTGTCGAGCTCGGCGTTGGCCTGCGCGACATGGTGCTTGGCTTCTTCCATCGCCGACAGGTAGACGACCTCGTTGGTCAGCTTGCCGTTGACGATCTTGCGGTACGGGCTCTCGATGAAGCCGTACTTGTTGACGCGCGCGAAGGTCGCCAGCGAGTTGATCAGACCGATATTCGGGCCTTCCGGCGTCTCGATCGGGCAGATGCGGCCGTAATGCGTCGGATGCACGTCGCGCACCTCGAAGCCGGCGCGCTCGCGCGTCAGACCGCCCGGTCCAAGCGCCGAAAGGCGGCGCTTGTGGGTGATCTCCGACAGCGGGTTGGTCTGGTCCATGAACTGCGACAGCTGCGAGGAACCGAAGAACTCGCGCACGGCGGCGGCCGCCGGCTTGGCGTTGATCAGGTCCTGCGGCATCACCGTGTCGATCTCGATCGAGGACATGCGTTCCTTGATCGCGCGCTCCATGCGCAGCAGGCCGACGCGGTACTGGTTTTCCATCAGCTCGCCGACCGAGCGCACGCGGCGGTTGCCGAGATTGTCGATGTCGTCGATCTCGCCCTTGCCGTCGCGCAGTTCCACCAGTGTCTTGACCACGGCCAGGATGTCTTCCTTGCGCAGCACACGCACCGTATCCTCGGCCTTGAGCTCGAGGCGCATGTTCATCTTGACGCGGCCGACGGCCGACAGGTCATAGCGTTCGCTGTCGAAGAACAGCGAGTTGAACATGGCTTCGGCGGTCTCGAGCGTCGGCGGCTCGCCCGGGCGCATGACGCGGTAGATGTCGAACAGCGCGTCCTGCCGGCTCTCGTTCTTGTCGACGGCGAGAGTGTTGCGGATGTAGGCGCCGACATTGACGTGGTCGATGTCGAGGATCTGGATTTCCTGCTCGCCGGTGCCGAGCAGCACCTTCAGCGTCTTGTCGTCGATCTCGTCGCCGGCCTCGAGGAATATCTCGCCGGTGGCGTAGTTGACGATGTCCTCGGCGAGGTAGTTGCCGAGCAGATCCTCGTCAGTCGCCTTGATCGCCTTCAGGCCCTTTTCGCCGAGCTGGCGGGCCTGGCGCGCGGTGATCTTCTTGCCGGCCTCGATGACGATCTCGCCGGTGTCGGCATCGACGAGGTCGCCGACGGCCTTGAGGCCGCGGAAGCGCTCGACGTTGAAGGGAATGCGCCAGTGGTCGCCGGCGCGCTTGTAGGTGATCTTGTTGTAGAAGGTCGACAGGATCTCCTCGCCGTCCATGCCGAGCGCCATCAGCAGCGACGTCACCGGGATCTTGCGGCGGCGGTCGATGCGGGCGTGCACGACGTCCTTGGAGTCGAACTCGATGTCGAGCCACGAGCCGCGATAGGGAATGACGCGCGCGGCAAACAGGAGCTTGCCCGACGAGTGCGACTTGCCCTTGTCATGGTCGAAGAAGACGCCCGGCGAGCGGTGCATCTGCGAGACGATGACGCGCTCGGTGCCGTTGACGATGAAGGTGCCGTTGGACGTCATGAGCGGCATGTCGCCCATGTAGACGTCCTGCTCCTTGATGTCCTTGATCGACTTCGCGCCGGTATCCTCGTCGATATCGAACACGATGAGGCGCAGCGTCACCTTCAGCGGCGCGGCATAGGTCAGGTCGCGCTGACGGCATTCGTCAACGTCGAATTTCGGTCCTTCGAACTCGTACTTCACGAACTCCAGCATCGAGGAGCCGGAAAAATCGGAGATCGGGAAGACCGACTTGAAAACGGCCTGCAGTCCCTCATCGGGACGGCCGCCCTTGGGCTCGTCCACCATCAGGAACTGGTCGTAGGATGCCTTCTGAACCTCGATCAGGTTCGGCATCTCCGCAACTTCCGGGATCTTTCCGAAGAACTTGCGTACGCGTCTGCGGCCATTGAAAGTCTGGGTCTGGGCCATCGTCGCTCCTTAGCTCGATTCTCGGGGCGAACCTCGCCGCGGCTCGCCTTGCATTCCGGGCCGCCTCGGCGGCAGCCCCTGATCTGTTTTCCCGCCGCCAGTCGGCGGCCGGTTAAAACGGGAGAAAACCCGTTTCCTGAAGGCCGTTCCGCGGCCCTCAGGAAAGAGGTTTCCGTACCTCTCGCGCTCTTTGGCTCCCTTGACGTCAAGGGAGTGGCGGGCGGCGCGAGGCCGCCCGCCTCAACCAAAGCTTACTTCAGCTCAACCTTGGCGCCGGCTGCTTCCAGCTGCGCCTTGAACTTGTCGGCATCGGCCTTGGAAACGCCTTCCTTGACCGGCTTCGGAGCCGCTTCGACCAGGTCCTTGGCTTCCTTGAGGCCAAGGCCGGTGATGGCGCGGACTTCCTTGATGACGTTGATCTTCTGGGCGCCGGCGTCGGCGAGAACGACGTCGAATTCCGTCTTCTCTTCGGCCGGAGCGGCGGCAGCGGCACCAGCGCCGCCAGCAGCGGCAACCGCCACCGGAGCGGCAGCCGAAACGCCCCACTTCTCTTCCAGGAGCTTCGACAGCTCAGCCGCCTCGAGGACGGTCAGCTTCGAAAGGTCGTCTACGATCTTTGCGAGATCAGCCATTTGCATATTCCTTCGTAAGGTTCGAACGTGTGTTTGTGATAGCGAGGAACGGCCTCATGCCGCCTCGTCCTTCCGGGCGTAAGCGCCGATGACGCGCGCGACCGAAGCCGCGGGTGCATTGACGATCTGGGCGATCCGGGTTGCCGGCGTGGCGATCATGCCAACCAGCTTGGCGCGCAGCTCGTCGAGCGACGGCAGTGTGGCGAGTGCCTTCACACCGTCGGCGTTGAGCGAGGTGGTGCCCATTGCGCCGCCGAGAATGACGAGCTTGTCATTTCCCTTGGCGAAATCGGACGCGACCTTCGGCGCCGCAATCGGATCCTCCGAATAAGCGACCAGCGTCTGTCCCTTGAACAGGTCGATGATCGATGCGGAGTCCGTGCCCTGAAGAGCGATTTTGGCGAGACGGTTCTTCGCGACTTTGACGGTGCCACCGGCGGCGCGCATCTTCGACCGAAGGTCGTTCATTTGCGCGACGGTGATACCAGCGTAGTGGGCCACGACAACTGAACCCGCGTTCGAAAACGCATCATTCAGGCCCGTGACGAGTTCGCGTTTTTCCGCTCTGTCCACTGCCTATCTCCAGTTGACCCCTGCCCCATCAATGGGAACATTCCCATTCACGATGACAGGCGTCGGGTTGCCTTTTGCCGGCCGGGCCATCCAGTAACGGATCTCCCGAACGACGCTCGAGGATCCTGCCCCCTTTCGCCACACCAATCGGCAGGCCGAATGGTGCGCAGACAAAAGGCAAACACGGTTCGAACCTTTCATTGGAGCTTCTCGCTCCTTTGTCGGGTCTTCACCCGTCTCATGCAGGCCCACATGAATTAAGGCTGTTGGGCCGCCTGCAATCTCGGACAGGATATCCGGAAGCCTTTCGGCCTCCGGGGTACCGGGCCGCCGACGGATCGGAGGCCCGGAATTCTTTGCGGATCAGCCTGTTAGCGGCCGATCAGAACAGTTCGTATCAGGACGCGGCGAGCGTCGCGATGTCGAGCTTGAGGCCGGGCCCCATCGTCGAGGTGACCGACACCTTCTTGACGTAGTTGCCCTTGGCGCCGGACGGCTTGGCCTTGTTCACCGCATCGGCGAAGGCGCGCACATTCTCTTCCAGCGCCTTGACGTCGAACGAAATCTTGCCGACGCCGGCATGGACGATGCCGGCCTTCTCGACGCGGAACTCCACGGCGCCGCCCTTCGAGGCCTTGACGGCAGCGGCGACATCGGTGGTCACCGTGCCGACCTTCGGGTTCGGCATCATGCCGCGCGGGCCGAGCACCTTACCGAGACGACCGACCAGCGGCATCATATCCGGCGTCGCGATGCAGCGATCGAAATCGATCGTGCCCTTTTGGACGATGTCGACCAGATCCTCGGCGCCAACGATATCGGCGCCGGCGGCCTTGGCTTCCTCGGCCTTGTCGCCGCGCGCGAACACGGCCACACGCACCGAGCGGCCGGTGCCGTTCGGCAGATTGACCACGCCGCGGACCATCTGGTCGGCATGGCGCGGGTCGACGCCGAGATTCATCGCGACTTCGATGGTCTCGTCGAACTTCACCGAGGACCGCTCCTTGAGCAGCTTCAGCGCCTCAGAGAGCGCGTAGGACTTGTTCGGATCGATGCCTTCGCGGGTCTTGGCGATACGCTTTGCAATCTTTGCCATGATCTTCAGCCCACCACTTCCAGACCCATCGAGCGGGCAGAGCCCTCGACCATGCGCATGGCCGCTTCGACGTCGTTTGCGTTCAGGTCCTTCATCTTCTGCTCGGCGATCGCGCGCACCTTGTCGCGGCTGATCGTGCCGGCCTTGACCTTGCCCGGCTCCTTCGAGCCCGACTTCAGGTTGGCGGCCTTCTTCAGGAAGTAGCTCACCGGCGGCGTCTTCATGACGAAGGTGAACGACTTGTCCTGGTAGTAGGTGATGACGACCGGGATCGGCGACCCCTTTTCCAGCTCCTGGGTCTGCGCGTTGAACGCCTTGCAGAACTCCATGATGTTGATGCCGCGCTGACCAAGCGCCGGGCCGATCGGGGGCGACGGCGTAGCCGAGCCCGCGGCAACCTGGAGCTTGAGCTGGCCTGCAACTTTCTTAGCCATCTCTATTCCTGCCTTTTCTCATGCCGGTCCCACTGTCAGGGAAGCACCGGCGGTTGCAGTCTGGTGGTGCGGTTCCCGCGGCCGGCTAAAGCCGCGTTCGCCTCCCACCCGTTCATGGCCGCGCGATCTTCGCGCCGCCTTCCCTGAGCCGTAGCGGCGCAGGGCATCCCGACGCCTTTCGGCGCGGGTATTCGGATCAGCCCTTTTCGACCTGTCCGAATTCGAGATCGACGGGCACAGCGCGCCCGAAGATCGAAACTTCCACCTTGAGCCGCGCCCGCTCCTCGTCCACTTCCTGGACGAAACCGTTGAACGACGCGAACGGGCCGTCCGAGACGCGGATCGCCTCGCCGATCTCGAAAGTGACCGAGGGCTTCGGCCGCTCGACGCCTTCCTGCACCTGGTTCAGGATGCGCTGCGCCTCGGTCTCGGTGATCGGCACGGGCTTGGAGTCGCCCAGGAAGCCCGTCACCTTCGGCGTGTTCTTGACCAGCGAGAACACTGCATCGGTCAGGTTGGCCTTGAGCAGCACATAGCCTGGGAAGAACTTGCGCTCGGCATCGACCTTGCGGCCACGGCGTATCTCCACGACCTTCTCTGTCGGCACCACGATCTGCTCGATGTCACCGGATAGGCCCTTCTGCTTGGCCTTGTTCTCGATGTCCTCGGCGACCTTCTTCTCAAAGTTCGAATAGGCGTGGACGATGTACCACCGCGCAGTCATTTCACGACTTCTCCGTAATCGCCGGACTTAGCGTCCCAGCCCCAGAATCCACTCGATCGCGTAGCCCATGGCTATGTCGGCGGTGAAGAAAAAGATCATCGCGATGACCGCGAACACCAGGACCATCACCGTCGAGATCATCGTTTCGCGTCGCGACGGCCAGGTCACCTTGGCGGTCTCCGCGCGAACCTGCTGGAGAAAGGTGAAAGGGTTTGTGGTTTTCGAAGCCATATGCCGCTCTGTCTTCAAGACCCGTTGGCCGGGTCTCCTGGATGATCCCGCAGGCCGGGACATGCCGCTCGGACTTCATGGCGGCGCCGAATCAGCGCATCCATTTCGCCCATGCAAATCGGACGCGTAAAGCCGGCTTCCCAGCTCCACGCGTCGCGTGTCTGTTCTGTCTACATAAAACCGATTCTTGATCCACGCAAGTGGCAAGTGTCCGCTTTATGGCCAAACGCCGCCTCGGAACCATCCAGTCGTTCCGTCCCGGCTATGGGCGCCTTATGCCCCAGTTCCCACCAAATGGCAAGCCACCCATGGGTTTTCAAGGACCAGGTGGGCTATCGACGATATTGAAATCGGCCATTTCGGGAAAATGGCACGGGCAGCAGGGCTCGAACCTACGACCTGCGGTTTTGGAGACCGCCGCTCTACCAACTGAGCTATGCCCGTACACGCGCGTTTCGGCGCAGGCGCTTCCTAAAAGCTTCCGGGCGCTCTGTAAAGAGTGGTCTGCGGTCGATTCATATCCTTTGCCAGAAATCCGGATAGGTAACGACCAGCCCCTCCCGATCAACCTCGATTTCCCGCCGGAAGCCACTCCTGAGTGACTCATAGAGATAGCGTCTGTCCTCATCGAGACATGTGTAGCGCTGCGGGCTTTTGACGATCCTCAGCTCCGGCAATTCGATGAAGGCCGCCGCGATCTCGGCGCTTTCGCCAGGCTTCAGTCGCAGCCGCCGGATCGGCAGCGTGTTGGTGAAGGGCGTGACGGTGAGATCGGGGTCGAGCGCCCCGGTCAGTTCCGGAATCGGAGCACCGTCCTTCGACCAGTTGCCCATTCCATCCGTCTCGAGCCGGAAGCGCCCGCCGCCGACGATGCCGACCTCGACCTCCCTGGCGCGCCAGTCGGGGTCGCATGAAATGCGGTAGTGGACCGCGAACGGCGCATGGTCGGCCGAGATCGCCACGGACTCTGCCGATATCCCACCGGAGTCCTGCCTCAGGACGAGGTGTTCGATGCCAAGGCCCTGCCACTGCCGCCATCGGACGATCGTGCTCCGAGCCCGGTCCGCCACTGCTACGATTTCCCAACCGGCGGCTTGTACGGTCCGCCGGGCACGCCCCAGCCCCAGGCGGGCATCGGCTCCGTCTCGGGGTCGCAGGTCTCGCCGAGATTGGAGTTCATCTTCGCCAGCCGCGATCCCCATTCGACATAGCCCATGAAGGCGGAGCGGAATTCGGGATCGTCGGGCAGGCCGACCTCGTCGGCGGCATCGGCGAGAAGATTGATCCAACGCCGCCGCTGTTCCTCGCTCAGGTGCTTGCCGAGATGATGCATCACCATCTCGCGGTGGCCGCCATGCTTTTCGCTGTAGGTCTTCGGTCCGCCGAAAACCTCGCCGATAAAGGCCGCGACATGGGCGGGATGATCCGGCGACATATGCCTGAACACCGGGCCTACGATCGGATCGCGCGCCACCTTGTCGTAGAAGGTCTGCGTCAGGCGGCTCAACGCCTCGGCGCCGCCGGCCCATTCGAACAGTGTCGGGATATTCTCGCTCATCATCGATCCTCGCCTGTCGGTTGCCGCGCACGATAGCGGAAAGATCAAAGACGGCTCAACCTGCCTCGATGGCCAGTTCGCCTCCAGAGCCAAAACCAATCACTCTGAGCGACCGAGTTCGACTCGTTGCATCCGTCAGTTCCTTGCCTAATTCACGCCATGACCAACTGCGGTCTTCCAGATTTTCTTGCGCTGTGTGATTTTCACCTGCTGCGACTTTGAAAGGACACAAGTCATGCAGTCGATAGACAATCCTTTGGCGGTGATCCGGTCGCTTGGCGCGATTGACGGCCTCCGGATACTCGACGTCGGCTGTGGTAGCGGCGGACTGGCCAAGCAGCTCTGCGCTGCAGGCGCGATTGTTTCGGGAATCGACCCTGGGCACCAGGCAGTCAAAGCCGCCGCCGCTACCGTACCATCGGCCAGCTTCACAATAGCCGTGGCAGAGAGCTTGCCATTTGAGCCGTCATCCTTTGATCGTGTCCTGATGGTGAATACCCTGCACCATGTGCCGCAATCCAGCATGTTTGCGGCTCTGATCGAAGCAATGCGTGTCCTCACGCCTGACGGAATGCTGATCGTGATCGAGCCGACAGCCAGCGGAAACTTCTTTGAAGCGCTGCGTCTGGTCGAGGACGAAACGCTCGTTCGGGTGGCGGCGCAGACAGCAATGGACGCGGCCGATGCTGGCGGCAGCATCCGTCGCGTGCGAACCTTAACCTACATACGCAGCGAAAAATTCGACACGCCGGACCAGTTCCTTGAGCGCATCGTAGCCGTTGATCCAACGCGAGGGGATGTGGTCAAACAGAAGCATCGGTCAATCGTCATGGCGATCGAGGCCGCCGCTCAAAGTGATGCAGAGGGGAAGCTGGTTTTCGAACAGCCTATCAAGGTGGACATTTTCAGACGCCCGACCGAGAAGGTCCCCCCTAACGATCACGATTTCGACCTTTGATGAGTGGCGGCCTGTGGTGGCTGCCGGTCGCTTGGGGTTTCACTCTCTAGAGTTTGGCGGGCGCCTCGGCCTGGGCATTGGGCGACGGCGCCACGCGGCAGTTCTCGGGCTTCGGCGTCGCGGCGCAGATGGTGGCGCCGGTCAGCGCGTCGACCGATTGCGGTCCAGTCGTCAGCCCGACCTTCAGCATCATCTCCGGCTCGAGTTGGCGATGGCTGGAATAGAGCACCGACTGCATTGCCGCGAAAAGGTCGCTCCCGATCGCCATGTCTTCGAGGTAGGTCCTGACCTGCTTCTCCATCCCGAGCGAATGCACGCTGAGCCGCGCCCGCGGGCCGACAAGCCGCCGGACACCGCCGGCAAGCATGATCGCGCAGGCTGAATTGCATACGCCTTCGGCATCGACGGTAAGCCCGGCGCGAGCTTCGCTGTCGGCCGCGCAATCCCGCGCTGTCAAATCACAGCCGACGAAATCGGTCCGGGCAATGGCGACGTCGAGTTTGTGCTCGCGGATCAGCCGGCCAGCCGCGAGCGCTCCCAGCACGTCGCCGCCGGGCGAGTTGATCACCAAGGGCAGCCTGCGCCGGCCAATGCTGTCGAGCATGTCACGCAGCCGCTCCGGGGTGTAAGCTGTGATCGTGCCTTCGGCCGAGATCCATTCGGGGCAATCCGGATTGCAGAGCGGATTGCTGCCGCGAACCACGACGAAGCGCATGTCCTCGTCGCGCTTGACGATCTCCTGCCTGGCCGCAGTGGCGGGTGCAGGCTTGACCTTGGCGGCCACGGCGGCGGCCGGCGCCGCATCCTTGTTCGCTGGTATCTCACGGCAATTTGCCGGCTCCGGCCTCGCCTTGCAGATGGCGGCGGCGGTGAGGAGGTCGACCGAATCCATGCTGGTGACGAGGTCCATCCGCAGCATGGTTTCGAGGGCCAGCTGATGGATATCGCTGGCCGGCGTGTTCTTCATCGTTGTGAGCACGTCCTCGCCAACGCCCATCTCCCGGAAATAGGCGGCCAGCCTCTTCTCCACCGCCTTGCTCATCTCGTAGGTCTTATAACTGCCGGCATTCTTGCGGCTGACGACCTTCGTGCTGATGACCTTCTTCTTGCCGTTCACCACCTTGTATGTGGTTCGGTAGAGCAGTTTCGTCCTGATGTAGGTCGTGGTGATCTGGTGCACGCCGAGATACGCCCATTCGCCGACGACGCGACGTACGCCGCCGGCAAACATCAGCGGACAGGCGGAATTGCAGATGGCGCCGCTGGCATAAGGTTCGCCGAAATAGCCGGCGTCCCTGCCCTTGTTGGCCGTGCAATCCTTGTCGTCCGGCATGCAGCCGTCGAACCAGGTCTTACCGACGGCGATATCCAGCCCGCTCCTGCGGATCAGCCGGCCGAGCGTCAGCGCCGCGTCGACATTGCCGCCGGGAGAATCCACCACGATCGGCAGCTTTCGCCCGCCAAGCCGCTTGAGCATGCGCTTGAGCAGCGCCGGCGTGCCAGCTTCGATCGTGCCTTCCGCCGAAATCCACTCGGGACAGTTGGGTTCGCACCCTACTGCGTTGCTGCGCACGACGACGAAGCGCATCGGCGGACCGCGATCGGACTCTTTCGCGCCAGCAGCAAGGCTGCAATTGCCCATAGCAAGCAGCAGCACCAGGCAGACCAGCCCCAGTGCCCACCATGCCTGTCCCGTTGAACGGCGCCCTGCAACCACGTCCGTAAGCCCCTTGATGGAACCTATACTAGTTGCGGCGCCGAAGCTTGCAACAGGCTTGAGTCAGCTCGGTAAACTATAGCAATTCGCACAGGCGAAAACGAAAAAGGGCGGCCCGAAGACCGCCCTTTTCTTATCGAACCAGCGAATGCCGGATCGATTATTCTTTGATGGTGACGACGATGCCGGCACCGACGGTGCGGCCGCCTTCACGGATGGCGAAGCGCAGCTTCTCTTCCATGGCGATCGGCACGATCAGCTCGACGTCGACGGTGATGTTGTCGCCAGGCATCACCATCTCGGTGCCCGCCGGCAGCGTCACGATGCCGGTCACGTCGGTGGTGCGGAAGTAGAACTGCGGGCGGTAGTTGGTGAAGAACGGCGTGTGGCGGCCGCCCTCGTCCTTGGTCAGGATGTAGGCTTCGGCCACGAACTTCTTGTGCGGCTTCACCGAACCCGGCTTGGCCAGAACCTGGCCGCGCTCAACGCCCTCACGGTCGACGCCACGCAGCAGCGCGCCGATGTTGTCGCCAGCCTGGCCCTGGTCGAGCAGCTTGCGGAACATCTCGACGCCCGTGCAGGTCGTCTTGGTCGTCGGACGGATGCCGACGATCTCGAGTTCTTCGCCGACCTTGACCACGCCGCGCTCGACGCGGCCGGTCACAACGGTGCCGCGGCCCGAGATCGAGAACACGTCCTCGATCGGCATTAGGAACGGCTTGTCCAGCGGACGCACCGGCGTCGGGATGTAGGCGTCGACCTGCGCCATCAGCTCGCGGATCGCGTCCTCGCCGATGGTCTTGTTGGAGTCCTCAAGCGCCGCCAGCGCCGAGCCCTTGACGATCGGAATGTCGTCGCCGGGGAACTCGTTCTTGGTCAGGAGCTCGCGAACCTCGAGCTCGACCAGCTCAAGCAGCTCGGCGTCGTCAACCTGGTCGACCTTGTTCAGGAACACCACGATCGACGGCACGCCGACCTGGCGGGCGAGCAGGATGTGCTCGCGCGTCTGCGGCATCGGGCCGTCGGCGGCCGAAACGACCAGGATCGCGCCGTCCATCTGCGCCGCGCCGGTGATCATGTTCTTCACATAGTCGGCGTGGCCGGGGCAGTCGACGTGGGCATAGTGGCGGTTGGCCGTCTCGTATTCGACGTGCGCCGTCGAGATGGTGATGCCGCGCGCCTTCTCCTCGGGCGCCGCGTCGATCTGGTCATAGCGCTTGTATTCGCCAAAATACTTCGTGATCGCCGCCGTCAGCGACGTCTTGCCATGATCGACGTGGCCGATCGTGCCAATGTTCACATGCGGCTTGGTGCGCTCGAATTTACCTTTTGCCAT
>NZ_RZOJ01000132.1:0-13890 GCF_003998845.1 Mesorhizobium sp. M4A.F.Ca.ET.022.05.2.1
AGATCCGGGTGCTCTCCGGGCGGCAGGAGGCGCATTATTCGGCGCTCGGCGTGATTTCCGGCTTCCACCCGGCCAGCGGCATCGCCGGTGACCTCGGCGCGGTGGATGAAATCGGGGCCGTTGACCGCCTCGCGGGCGGCGGCGGTCGCCAGCACATACATGTGCTCGGCGCCGGCCTGGTCGGAGAGCGCGCGGAAGCGGCGGAACTCCTCCATCGAGCGGGTGACCGCCTCGGGATCGAGCTTGCCGGTCGAAACGATGCCGCGGCCGAGGCCGGCCAGCATCTTTTCGTTGAACAGCAAGGTCGGCGAGCGCGCCAGCCCTTCATAGACGACGAGGCGGATCGAGTTAGAGCCGATGTCGATGATCGACAGCGGCCGCCGGTCCTGGAGCCGGCCCTGGGAAGCAGAAATCACGCGGCGGCGTTCTTCTTGCGGCGCTTGAACTGGGCGATGCGCCTGGGCGCATGCGACTTCAGCGCGTCACCCCGTCCGGACAGACTCGGATTGGTCATGAAATATTCCTGCGCGTTGAACGGTTCCTCGCCCTCCTCCAGCACGACGCGCCGGGAGGTGCCGTCAGCCAATACGTCGAAACTTTGCTGGTTGTCCATGATGTTGCCCAGCATGATCTGGCCAAGCACCTGTTCATGCACAGTTGGATTGCTGATCGGCACCATGGTCTCGACACGGCGGTCGAGATTGCGCGGCATAAGATCGGCCGAGGAGATGTAGACGATCGCCCCGTCCGAGGGCAGGCCGTAGCCGTCGCCGAAGCAGTAGATGCGGCTGTGCTCGAGGAAGCGGCCGACGATCGATTTCACCCTTATATTCTCCGACAGGCCCGGCACCTGCGGCCTCAGGCAGCAGATGCCGCGCACGACGAGGTCGATCTCGACGCCGGCGCGGCTGGCATCGTAGAGCGCGTCGATGATGATCGGGTCGACAAGCGCGTTCATCTTCATCCAGATGCGGGCCGGCCGGCCCTCGCGCGCGTGGACGACCTCGTTCGAAATATGCTTCAGGATGCGCTTGCGCAGCGTGAACGGCGAAACGGCGAGCCGCATCTCCTCGGTGGGCTCGGCATAGCCTGTGATGAAGTTGAACAGCTGGGCGACATCGCGGGCAATCGTCGGATCCGTGGTGAAGAACGACAGGTCGGTATAGATGCGCGCGGTGACCGGATGGTAGTTGCCAGTGCCGAGATGCACATAGTTGCGCAGCTTGCCGTCCTCGCGCCGCACCACCAGCGACATCTTGGCGTGGGTCTTCAATTCCAGGAAGCCGAACACGACCTGGACGCCGGCGCGCTCGAGGTCGCGGGCCCAGCGGATGTTGGCCTCCTCGTCGAACCGCGCCTTGAGCTCGACCAGCGCCGTCACCGATTTGCCGGCCTCGGCCGCGTCGACCAGCGCGCGCACGATCGGGCTGTCGTTGGAGGTGCGGTAGAGCGTCTGCTTGATTGCCACGACCTCCGGGTCGGCCATCGCCTGACGCAGGAACTGCACCACCACGTCGAAGGATTCGTAGGGATGGTGGACGATGATGTCCTTCTCGCGGATGGCGGCAAAGCAGTCGCCGCCATGCTCGCGGATACGCTCGGGAAAGCGCGGATTGTAGGGCGTGAACTTCAGATCGTCGCGGGCGACGGCGACGATCTCGGAGATCTGGCTGAGCGCCAGCGGACCGGTCAGGACGCTGATGCGGCTCGACGAGACGCCAAGCTCGCCGGCGACGAAGTCGCGCAGTTCCGGCGGCATCAGCATGTCGAACTCGATGCGGATCACCGAACCGCGGCGGCGCCGCTTCAGCGCCGTCTCGAACAGGCGAACCAGGTCCTCGGACTCTTCCTCGACCTCGATATCGCTGTCGCGGATGATGCGGAAGGTGCCGGACCCCTTGACCTCATAGCCGGGGAACAGCTTGCCGATATAGAGGCCGACCGCCTCCTCCAGCGGGATGAAGCGGACATGATTCTTGCGGTCGGGTAGACGGATGAAGCGCTTCAGCGCCACCGGCAGGCGCAAAAGCGCGCTCATCTCCTCGCCATTCTTGCGGTGGCGCAGTTGCAGCGCCATCGAGAAGCCGAGATTGGGGATGAACGGGAACGGATGCGCCGGGTCGATCGACAGCGGGGTCAGCACCGGAAACACCTGATCCTGGAAATGCTCTTCCAGCCAGGCCTTCTCGTCCTTGGTCAGCGCGTCGCGGGTGATGCTTTCGATGCCTTCCTTGTTGAGCAGCTGCATCAGTGTCGAAAGGCTCTTCTGTTGGTCCTCCTGCAGGCGCTCGACCTCGCGCAGCAGTTGTTCGAGCTGCTGTTCGGGCGTGCGGCCGTCCGGGCTCTTCAGGACGATGCCCTCGCGCACCTGGCCTGCGAGGCCCGCGACACGGACCATGAAGAACTCGTCGAGATTGCCGGCCGAGATCGACAGGAAGCGGATCCGCTCTAGGAGCGGATGGTGCGGGTTCAGCGATTCCTCCAGTACGCGCCGGTTGAACTGCAGCCAGGAGAATTCGCGGTTGACGAAGCGATCGGGATTGCCGCTCTCGGCACTTGCCGCCTCGATGGTGATGAATTCGCTGTGCACCGGCTTCAGTTCGTTCATAATTCCCGCTCTTGTCCTGCGCCCATCGCTTTGAAGCGCTGCATTCCGGATGGGCTACGGACGCTCTAACATGTTTTTGTGACGCACGATCCCTCACGAATCCCGCAGCGATCCCGGGTCATGCGCTTAACCGGCTCAACTTATCCTCTGACAGGCTTTTGCGACAGTTTCATTTCATCGATCTTGCAAACAGGCCGGTTATGATCCAGATGCAGACTGGCCGAAACAAGCCGAGACCAATTGGAGACGACGATGGCAGGCGGTTCCATTCCCCATTTCCAGAACGATGCGGGCCATCCGGCGATCGACATCGGCGTCAAGGAATTCATGTGCACGGGCGCCAACCCGCCCTTCGACCATCCGCATGTTTTCCTCGACATGGGCGACGACAATGAGAAGGTCTGCCCCTATTGCTCGACGCTCTTCCGCTATTCGGCGAAACTGAAGGCGACCGAAACGGTCCCCCCGGGCTGCCTCTATATCGACCAGGCCGCCTGATCCTCTTCCGACGATGAGCGAGGCGCGGTCCCGGCAGGTCGTCATCGCCGGGGCCGGCATAGCAGGACTGACGGCGGCGCTTGCCTTCGCCGAGCGCGGCTATCCCGTAACGGTGTTCGAACAGGCCAGGCAACTCGAGGCAGCCGGCGCCGGTATCCAGCTTTCTCCCAATGCGACGCGAATCCTCAGGCAGCTCGGCGTGCTGGAGCGGCTCCTGCCGCATGCAGTGCGGCCGGAGGCGGTGGTGCTCAAGGATGCCGCCGCGCTCAGGGACCTGGGACGCGTGCCGCTCGGACAGGCCGCCGAGAGCCGCTGGGGAGCGCCCTATCTTGCCGCCCATCGCGCCGACGTGCAGGCGGCGCTGACGGCGCAGGTGACGGAACGCCCGGATGTCGAGCTCGTCACCGGCGCGCGGGTGACCGGCGTCGCCGCCGGACCGCAGGGCATTGCCGTGACGGCTGAAACGGACGGCCGCACGATCGAGGCCAGCGGCCAATTGCTGGTCGGCGCCGATGGTGTCTGGTCGTCGGTTCGCGAGAACCTCGCCGGCAAGCAGCCCGGCTTCGGCAAAAGCCGCTTCTCGGGCGAACTCGCCTGGCGCGCCACGGTCGCGGCGGAGAGCGCCGCAGGAAAGGCCTTTGCGACGATCGGCGCCGCGGACAGCGTCACCACCTTCCTCCATCCCGGTTTCCACCTGGTGGCCTATCCGGTAAGCCAAGGCAGCGCCTTCAACCTCGCGGCCTTCACCAAGGGCGAGCGCATCGCGGAAGGCTGGTCCGGCCATGCCGACCCGGCCATCCTCTCGGGCGCCATGCGCGGCACGGCACCGGCGCTGGCAAGGCTGGTCGCGCTGGCCGGCCCGTGGACGGCGTTTCCGATCCACACGGTCGAGCAACAGCGCTGGACGATGCAAGACGGGATCGCGCTCATCGGCGATGCAGCGCATGCAATGACGCCGTTCGCGGCGCAGGGCGCCGCCATGGGAATAGAAGACGCCGCCATGCTTGCCGGCGTGATCGCCGACTTCCCTGCCGACTTGCGACAGGGGCTTGCCACCTGGGAGAACCTCAGGCGGCCGCGCGTCGAGAAGGTGCTGAGGCGCGGCGCGCTCAACCGGCTTGCCTGGCACGCCTGGGGGCCGGTGGCGATCGCGCGGAACCTGGTGCTGGCGACGCGGCCGGCGGAGAAACTCGCGGCGGATCTGGACTGGCTGTACGGGTGGGAGGTTGTGAGGCGGTAGGACTTTGAGACCCGCCGACCTTGACGTAATGACTATTTGTAGTTACATTTTTGCGGTTACACCACATGGCAGAATTGCGATTTGAATGGGATACGGAAAAGGCTAGGTCAAATCTGCGCAAACATGGCGTGAGTTTTGAAACTGCCGTTCGCGTTTTCTCAGATCCCTTCGCGCTGGTGGAGCAGGACAGAGTCGAGGATGGCGAATACCGCTGGCAGACGACAGGTGTGATTGATGGCGAGCTTGTATTGTTGGTTGCTCATGCCGACCGGGAAGAAGATGGGATAGAGGTGATCCGGATCATTTCCGCGCGCGGCGCGCCACGCCGGGAGAAAGAAGACGTTATGCGCAAAGTCGTTCGATATAATTTTGATCCGACAAATCCGCCTCCGCTGACGGAAGCCCAGAAGTCAGAAATCGCGGCTTTGAAGGCGCGCCCGGAGAACGATGTCGATACAAGTGATATCCCAGAACTAGCGCAAGAGTTCTGGCAGAACGCTGTTCGAAATCCGTACTTCAAACCGATCAAGCAGCAGCTGACTCTTCGTCTCGATTCCGATCTCGTTGCCTGGTTCAAGAGGCACACGCCAGATGGGCGCGGCTATCAAAGCGCTATCAACAAGGCATTGCGCGAATATGTGACGAAGCGGGGCCGTAAAGCCGGCTAGCTAATCATACAACCTCATCGACCACCCCAGCGACACCGGCAGCGGGTTCCACCAGCCGGTGCGCAGGCCGGCGGTGCGCAGCGCGGCCGCCGTCCAGGTGTTGCAGCCGACCAGCGCGTTGAAATGGCCGTTGGCCTCGTAGAAGCGGTCGAAGCGGGAATAGCCCGCATTGTCGATGACCATCGGGCCGTCCGGTCCCCGGCGGAAGCTCGCCGCGATGTAGTCGAGGAGCGCGGCGAAGCGATCCTCGCCGATGTCGAAGCCAGCGACGTCGGAATGCGGCTCGGCAATCGTGCCGGCAACGTCGACATGCATCACCGAGGCGTCCAGCGTCAGCGCCTTGAGGACCGGCACCGCCTTAACCTGCGACCACCTCGGCGTTTCCAGGTAGAAGGCACGACCGCCCCAGCCGAAGACGATATAGCGGACCTCGGGAGCATCGGCGGGAATGCCGGCATCGGTGAGGAAATGGAAGCGCCGGCGCACCTCCTCATCGACGGGGATGGCGATATCGGTGTGGATCGGGTTGCTCAGCACCAGTATGTGCCTGCTGCCCTCGCCCGCGGCGGCCGCCGGCCAAAGCGGGCGCGGTACCAGCGTGCCGAGCGCCGCGGCAAGCACGATGGCGGCCAGCAGGCCAACAAGGAGACGCCAGACCTTTCTCAACGATGACACCTTTGCGGCCTCACGACAGATAGCGTCGGGCGGTGCACATGAAAAAAGCCCGGCCGCATTGCGGCCGGGCTCTCCCAACGGCGTGGAAAACTCAATGCAGGATCTGCGACAGGAAGAGCTTCGTGCGCTCATGGCGCGGGTGATCGAAGAACTCGGCCGGCGTGTTCTGCTCGACGATCTGGCCCTGATCCATGAAGATCACCCGGTTGGCGACCTTGCGGGCAAAGCCCATCTCATGGGTGACGCAAAGCATCGTCATGCCTTCCTCGGCCAGACCCACCATCGTCTCCAGCACTTCCTTGATCATTTCGGGATCGAGCGCCGAGGTCGGCTCGTCGAACAGCATGATGCGCGGGTTCATGCACAGCGAGCGGGCGATCGCCACGCGCTGCTGCTGGCCGCCGGAGAGCTGACCGGGATATTTGTTGGCCTGCTCCGGAATTTTCACGCGCTTCAAGAAATGCATGGCGATCTCTTCCGCCTGCTTCTTCGGCGTCTTGCGCACCCAGATCGGCGCCAGCGTGCAGTTCTCCAGGATCGTCAGATGCGGGAACAGGTTGAAGTGCTGAAACACCATTCCGACCTCGCGGCGCACCTCGTCGATCTTCTTCAGATCGTTGGTCAGTTCCTTGCCGTCGACGATGATCTTGCCCTTCTGGTGCTCCTCCAGCCGGTTGATGCAGCGGATCATGGTCGACTTGCCGGAGCCGGACGGGCCGCAGATGACGATACGCTCGCCGCGCATCACCTTCAGATTGATATCTTTCAGCACATGGAACTCGCCGTACCATTTGTGCATGCCGACGATGTCGATGGCGACATCGGTGGTCGAGATGTGCATCTTCTTGGCATCGACCTTGAGGTCTTCCGCGCTGACGGCGTTTTCGGTGGTCATGGCCAATTCCCCTTATCGTTGTGTTTGATGCATGTCGTTACCCCAAAACCGCTAAACACTTTTGGGCGACATGCATCAGCGTTTGTAGCCGGTGTCGAGCCGGCGTTCCGTGTACATTGAATAGCGCGACATACCGAAGCAGAACAGCCAGAACACGAAAGCGGCGAACACCAGGCCGGACTTCGCGGTCTGCGGTGTCGCCCAATTGGCGTCGGAGAAGTTCTGCTTGACGACGCCGAGCAGGTCGAACATCGAGATGATCAGCACCAGGCTGGTGTCCTTGAACATGCCGATGAAGGTGTTGACGATGCCGGGGATAACCAGCTTCAGCGCCTGCGGCAGCACGATCAGCCCCATCTTCTGCCAGTAGCCGAGGCCGAGCGAATCGGCGCCTTCGTACTGCCCTTTCGGGATCGCCTGCAGGCCGCCGCGCACCACCTCCGCCATATAGGCGGCGGCAAACAGCGACACACCGATCAGAGCCCTCAGGAACTTGTCGAAGGTGACGCCCTCCGGCAGGAACAACGGCAGCATGACGCTGACGAAGAACAGCACCGTGATCAGCGGAATGCCACGCACCGTCTCGATGAAGATCACGCACAGCATCTTGATGATCGGCATCTTTGAGCGCCGACCGAGCGCCAGCACCGTGCCAAGCGGCAGCGAGACAGCGATGCCGACGAAGGACAGGCTGAGCGTGACCAGCAGACCACCCCACAGCGAGGTCTCGACATGCGGCAGGCCGAACACGCCGCCGAGCAGCAGGAAGAACGAGACGATCGGCAGAACCAGGAAAAGCAAGATGGCGTTCAGCCCCTTGCGTGGCACGCGCGGGATCAGCATCGGCACCAGCAGCGCCACGAACAGGATGGCGACAAGGATCGGCCGCCAGCGCTCCTCGATCGGATAGCGGCCGAACATGAACTGGCCGAACTTGGCGTTGACGAAGGCCCAGCAGGCGCCGCTCCAGCCGTCCGGCTGGATGCCGCCCTGCGAGACGGTGGCGCAGACGGTGCGGTCCGAACCCGTCCACTGGGCGCTGAGCAGGGCCCAGTTTATGACCTGCGGCAGGATCCAGGCGACGATGAGAATGCCGAGGATGGTCAGGATGGTGTCGCCGGGGGTGGCGATCAGGTTCTTGCGTACCCAGGCATAGAGCCCGCGTTCGCTTGGCGGCGCCGGCTGGGCAAGAGCCATCTCGGTGCGCACCCAGGACATATCGTGTTCCTGCATGACCCTACCTCTCCACCAGTGCCATTCTGGCGTTGACGACGTTCATGACCGCGGAGGTCACGAGGCTCAGCACCAGATAGGCGATCATCATGATCAGCACGCCCTCCACCGCCTGGCCGGTCTGGTTGAGCACCGTGCCGGCGGTGGCGGTGAGATCGGGATAGCCGATGGCGATCGCCAGCGAGGAGTTCTTGGTCAGGTTGAGATACTGGCTGGTCAGCGGCGGGATGACGATGCGCATGGCCTGCGGCACCACGACCAGCCGCAGGATCGGGCCTGAGCGCAGCCCCAGCGCCCCGGCCGCCTCGGTCTGGCCTCTGCTGACGCCCCTGATACCGGCACGCACGATCTCGGCGATGAAGGCCGCCGTGTAGCAGGACAGCGCCAGATAGAGCGAAAGGAATTCCGGCTTGACCTGGAAGCCGCCAGTCAGGTTGAAGGTCGATTGCTTCGGAAAATCAAAGCTCAGCGGGAAGCCGCTGAGAGCGTAGGCAAGCAGCGGCAGGCCGGCGATCAGCGCTATCGAAGTCCAGAACACCGGAAATTGCTGACCGGTTGTCATCTGCCGCTGGCGTGCCGTACGGGCGACGAACCAAGCCATGGCGAGGCCGAGGAGGAAGGCGACCAGGATCAGCCAGGAGCCGTCACCCCATATGGCGCGCGGGAAATAGAAGCCGCGCTGGTTGAGGAAAGAGCCGAAGGGCAGGTTGTAGCTCTCGCGCGGCGGCGGCAGCACGGCGAGCACGCCGGAATACCAGAAGAAGATGACCAGCAACGGCGGGATGTTGCGGAAGATTTCGACATAGACCGTGCAGATCTTGCGGATCAGCCAGTTCTGCGACAGACGACCGATGCCGACGATGAAGCCGATGATCGTGGCGGTGATGATGCCGGCGACGGCGACGATGATCGTGTTGATCAGCCCGACAATAATGGCGCGGCCATAGGTCGAGTCCGACGTGTATGCGATCGGTGTGTCCGAGATGTCGAAGCCGGCGCGTCCCTTGAGGAAGCCGAAGCCGGAGGCGATATGCAGACGTGCCAGATTGTCGATGACGTTCTGCACGATCCACCAGACCGAGCCGAACAGAATGACGATTACCAGCGTCTGGAAGAAGAGGCTGCGTACCTTAGGGTCATTGATGAAGGAAGCCCTGCTCGGCTCCTCGCGAAGGATTTCCTGCGATGCCATGCGACCGTCCCCTGGAAAGAGAAACCGGGAGGCAGACAACCTGCCTCCCGGATCACATTTCGATCAGCGGATCGGCGGAGCGTATTGCAGACCGCCTTTGGTCCAGAGCGCGTTGATGCCGCGCGCGATCTTGAGCGGGCTGCCCGAGCCGACGTTACGCTCGAACACTTCGCCGTAATTGCCGACAGCCTTGACGATATTCACGACCCAGTCGTTGGAGACGCCGAGATCGGTGCCGATCTTGGTGTCCGCCTCCTGGCCGAGCACGCGCTTGATCTCAGGATTGTCGGAGGCCTTCATCTCCTCGACATTGGCCTTGGTGATGCCGAGTTCCTCGGCGTCGAGCAGCGCGAAATAGGTCCACTTGACGATGTGGTACCACTGGTCGTCGCCCTGGCGCACGGCCGGGCCGAGCGGCTCCTTGGAGATGATCTCGGGCAACACGACGTGGTCGGCCGGGGCGCCCAGCGTCAGGCGGATGCCGTAGAGGCCCGACTGGTCGGTGGTGTAGACGTCGCAGCGGCCGGCGTCATAGGCGGCATTGACCTCTTCCAGCTTCTCGAACACGACGGGGTTGTACTCCATCTTGTTCGACTTGAAGTAGTCGGCAAGGTTGAGCTCGGTCGTGGTGCCGCTCTGCACGCAGACGGCGGCGCCCGAAAGCTGCAGCGCCGAATTCACGCCGGGCAGCTTCTTGGCGTTGATCATGAAGCCCTGGCCGTCATAGTAGGTGGTGCCGATGAAGTTCAGGCCGAGCGCGGTGTCGCGGTTGATCGTCCAGGTGGTGTTGCGCGACAGGATGTCGACCTCGCCCGACTGCAGCGCGGTGAAGCGTTCCTTGGCGCTGAGCGGCGTGAACTTGACCTTGGAGCCGTCACCGAAGACGGCGGCCGCGACGGCGCGGCAGAAATCGGCGTCGATGCCCTGCCAGTCACCCTTGTCGTCCGGCGCCGAGAAGCCGGCCAGACCGGTCGAGACGCCGCACTGGATGAAGCCCTTCTGCTTGACGGTGTCGAGCGTGCCGGCCGAAGCCGCCGATGCTGTAAACCCAAGCGCGGCGGCGCCGAGAATGCCGAATGCAATATGTTTCATGACCCACAGACCCTTTTCTGTTTTACAGGTGACCCTGTTCTCAGGCGACCCTGATCTTTTCCCGCGTGAACGCAGCTCCCTTCCGGCCACTCCCGGACCCCGCATCGCAACCGACGCGCTGCCTCCCATTCACGAACTGCATCGAAGGCGATTATTCCTGTGAGGTCAAGGGAAATGACCGAATTCCAACGCGTTTGAAATCCGATTGCCGGAAATGCCCGAATTGCAGACAAACGCGCCCGTAAATTTGCCACGGCCGCAAACAAAGTCGGCAAAGTCCGGCCACCCGCATGAGCCCAACACCGGCAATGATCAGGCTGGCGTTTATTCTTGTTTTCTTGGGGAAAACCTCGCCGGCAACCGCACCTTGGCGAACCGGACGGCCGGCTGCATTCATCGATGCAGATCAACATGTATGATGAGCAGCACACGGACAATCACTGGGTAAGCAACCAGACGCCGATGGCCACCATCAGGGTGCCGGAGATCCGCGGAATCACCCGGCCGGCCGGGACGGTCTTCTCCAGCAGGATGAGGATGGCGATGCCGGCGACCCACAGCACGTTCATGACGCCGCCGACGAACAGCAGCGCCATCAGCGCCCAGCAACAGCCGAGGCAATAGGCGCCGTGCGCGATACCCAGCCGCAGCGCGCCGAGCGGCGCGGTGCGGAAGCCGCCATGACTGGTCAGGAAGGCGATCGGCGCCTGGCATTGGCTGAGGCAGACGCCCTTCACCGGCGTCCATTGGTAGAGGCCGGCGGCAATCAGGATGACGCCGCCGAGGATGCCGCTGTTGGTCGCCATCGTCGGGTCCAGCAAAGCGAGACGGCCCAGCAGCCATTGCGCGCCTGTGGCCGCAAGGCTGAAGGCCACCCAGACCAGCAGATAGCCAGCGAAGAACCACCCTGTCGAGGCGATGGGCCGGCCGCTCGCCCCGGCTTTGCGGCCGACGCCGGCATAGAGCAGCAGCATCGGCGCGACCGATGGTGTCATCATGCCAACCATCATCACCGACCACATGGCGAAGATGAAAACGAAATCGGCCACCGTCCAGGCGCGGATGGCCGGCGCGACCGCCGCACCAATGTCCATGCCAGGCATGTCCATGCCACTCATAGACGTGTTCATGCCGGCCATGTCGCCGCCGGTCTCACTGGGCGTGGCGGGCATGCCCATGGAGGCGGCGAGCCAAAACACATAGGCCCAAGCGAGCACGGCAATCACCACGAGCGATGCGGCAACGACCGCGCGGTCACGCCGCAGCACCGCTTCGAGGGCCGTGTCGCTCATGCGATTTCAGTGCACCACGCCGCTTTGCGTCATATGCATGATGGCGAAGTGGCTGTGACTGTCGGCCAATTCGAACTTGATCGGGCCCGATGCCCTGGTCCAGCCGCGCCCGGCCTCTGCGAGCGCGTATTCGAAGCCGTGCGGCAGGTCGATGCGCACCCGATGCTCTTGGCCGGTGACGGGGTTCTTGATCGGCTCGCCGTGACCGGACGTCACGCCGGGCACGTCCATCCGGGCCGTGCGCGCATCGATGTCGATGCTGAGGTCGATGGCGGCGAAGATCGGATCGTGCACCTTCTCCAGCGTGGTCGAGAAGACCTGGAAGATGGTCGCGCCGGGTTCGGTGTCCTGGCCGCTCAGGATGCGAAGCAGCGCGTTGCGCTGCGCTTCGGTGGCCCGTTCGTCGATGACGACCGCTGCCTCGCCCCCGCCCTCATGGATCGGGCCCGGCCAACGGAAGATTCCGGCAAAGCGCAAGCCGTCAAGCTTGGTGTCGCCGTGATAGCCGTGTTCGATTTCCACGCCCGCCACGGCCTGGCAGAACCCATTCGTCGGCAGGGAGTTGAACTGGCACGGACAGCCATAGGCGCAGTTGCAGTTGGTGAATTCGCGCGCCTTGATCATCCATTTGACGTCGGTCATCGCAGTCCTCCCCTTGGCTGGCACGAAATGCCTGCATTGCGGGGAAGACTGGACCCGCGGCCGGTAAATCGTCCGGCCCGCAGCGAGGCAACCCGGCAATGATTCTATATTAGGACGTAATTATATAACTTTCCCAACAAGCCTGATAGTCGGATCAAAGTCCGAGCGTCCCGGCGCCAAGGCTGGGCTCCCTCGCCGTCCGCCCGGCACGGATTTGGCACATCGAAACACTGCCGCCTGGCGGACGCCGGGCGGTTGCGCGGCCCGGGCCGCCGCATTATGGCTGGCATCACCCCCACCACAGGCAAGAGATATGGCAAAAGACAGCAGCGAACTGGGCATCAACACGCGGCTTGCCCATTCCGGCAACAATCCGCGCGACTATTTCGGCTTCGTCAATCCACCGGTCGTGCATGCCTCGACGGTGCTCTATCCCGATGCGGCGTCGATGGCGGCACGCAGCCAGAAATACACCTACGGCACGCGCGGCACGCCGACCATGGACGCGCTGACGCTTGCGGTCGACGCGCTTGAGGGCTCGGCCGGCACAATCGCCGTGCCCTCGGGCCTCGCCGCGGTGACGGTGCCGCTGCTCACCTTCCTCGCGTGCGGCGACCATCTCTTGATCGTTGACAGCGTCTACCACCCGACACGGCATTTCGCCGACACGATGCTGAAGCGCCTGGGCATCGAAGTGGAGTATTACGACCCTCATATCGGCGCCGGCATCGCCGCGCTGATCAAGTCCAACACCAAAGTGGTGCTCACGGAATCGCCGGGGTCGAACACCTATGAGGTGCAGGACATCCCGGCGATCGCCAAAGCGGCGCATCAGGCCGGCGCCATCGTCATGATGGACAACACCTGGGCGACGCCGCTCTATTTCAAGCCACTCGACCATGGCGTCGACATCTCGATCCATGCGGCGACGAAATACCCGGCCGGCCATTCGGACGTGCTGCTCGGCACCGTCTCGGCCAACGAGACGTACTGGAAACAGCTCTACGAAGGTTTTTGCACACTGGGCTGCTGTTCCGGGCCCGACGACATCTATCAGGTACTGCGCGGCCTGCGCACGATGGGGGTTCGGCTTGAGCATCACCAGAAGAGCGCGCTCGCGCTAGCGCTCTGGCTGGAGGGGCAGCCAGGCGTGGCGCAGGTGCTGCATCCGGCGCTGGAGAGCCACCCGGACCACGCGCTGTGGAAGCGCGACTTCTGCGGCTCGAGCGGCATCTTCTCGATCGTCCTCAAGGGTGGCGGGCAGAAAGCGCAGCACGCCTTCCTCGACGCGCTGAAGATCTTCGGCCTCGGCTATTCCTGGGGCGGCTATGAGAGCCTCGCCGTACCGGTCTTCCTCGGCGACCGCACCATAGCCAAGCGCTCCTATGAGGGGCCGCTGATCCGCCTGCAGGTCGGGCTTGAGGACGTCGACGATCTCAAGGCCGACTTATTGCGCGGGCTTGCGGCGGCGGCGACCTGACCTGCGAGCGGGAACCCTGAGGGATGGATTCCGCACACGGCCGCAAGGCCTTGGCGCGATTGAGAAAGCGAAGGCCGCAGGCGATAGCCCCCAACCCGCGTCGCGCAATAATATTCTCCGCAACCGCGAATACGCGGATTGGTTTGGCTTCCAAATTCGCGGCCGCGGCTGCATTGCGGGCGCCGCAATCTCTCTTGCGTTTCAGGATCTGCCATGGCGTTTCGCCTTTTTGTCCCCATCCTTGCCGGCGCGACGCTGCGCGAGCGGCTGCTTGCCTGCATCGGCGCCACGATCGGCATCGCGCTGACCGGCGTGATCAGCGGGCTGGCGATGGGCGGCGGCCCGCATGTGGCGCTGCTGGTGGCACCGATGGGG
>NZ_RZOJ01000133.1:0-13879 GCF_003998845.1 Mesorhizobium sp. M4A.F.Ca.ET.022.05.2.1
AGCAGCTGGAGGTCTGGGGATCGGGCAGGCCAATGCGCGAGTTCCTGCATGTCGACGACGCCGCCGATGCGCTTGTCTGGCTGCTGAAGAACTATTCCGGCGACGGCCACGTCAATGTCGGCTCGGGAGAAGACATCAGCATTGGCAAGCTTGCCCGCACGATCCTGTCCGTGGTCGGCGTCGAAGCCACGGTAACCTTCGACGCGACAAAGCCGGACGGCACGCCGCGCAAGCTGCTGGACGTGTCGCGCTTGTTTGCAACGGGCTGGCGGCCGCGCTGCTCGCTGCGCGATGGATTGGAACAGACTTATGGGTGGTTTCTGCGGCATGTCGAGACAGGCGACGTTCGCCTCGGCGCGGGCTGAGCCGCAATCGACGCTGATTGCCGCAGCATGAGGGGATGGGCTGGGCAGCCACCTTCTGGCAATGGCCAACGCAAAGTCGGTCGTGGACGCGTTCGGCTACAGGCGCAATCGTGTCGTCGATGGAAGAGCGGTTCCACGCCACACGCGCCACTCGCTCACCAGCGGCAACGGCGCCTTGTTCGCCGGCGCATGGCGAAAGGCTTCGCAGAAATTTTCCGATTCGTTTGAACCAATCCTTGGAGGGACGCGACCCAGCGCTGCGTAACAAACGCGGTCCACAAGGAGAACGTCCATGCCTATTCTTTCGAGAAACGTCTTGCTTGCCATCGCCGCCGCTTCAGTGGTGGCGGGCTGTAAGACGACCACCCCCCGGGATTGCGATAACCTCAAGCCGAACGTCACCTATCACGGCAAATGCTGCGGCATTGGCGATGCGCCGTGCCGCGAAGGCAAGAACGGCAACCACGACAGGCCCAACAGACCCGACCCTCGGCCGCAATGAGTGTAGGAGAGTAAGCCAGTGAGAGAGCAGGGCAATAGGGAATGATTAGCAGCGGCAAGATCCTGCTGCCGTATTGCCCTACTCTCTTGTTCCCGTGGGGATTTGTTAGGATGGTGGGCGTGACAAGGATTGAACTTGTGACCCCTGCAATGTCAATGCAGTGCTCTCCGCCTGAAGTCGCCTTCGCTCCTATCGAAAGACTGAATAAATTCAGCTGCTTACGCAGTCTACGATCTTTCCTAGCTACACGCAATCCTCAACAAAAAAGCAGGTTTCCAACCTCTCGTTGTGACCAGAGTGTGACCGGGACCCCGTCCGTCCAGAAAGCTCAGATGTCTTGCTGTGGCACCTCAATGGGCTTTGCTATCTTCTCCACAATCCTCCTAATCTCTGCCAAGGGTTCTTGAGGCAGTCTTTCCAACAAATCGGGTGAAGACACCAGCTCAATCAGCTTGTTCATATCCTTTGACCTATATCCGACCGGCAGGTATGCTTCCAAGGTTCCTTCACTCAATATATGAATACCTTGTTCAGCCATCTCTTCGAGAAAATCTCTAAATAATTCTCGCTCGGTATCATCCAAATCTGCACGCAGAACCCGCCTTCGACTCTTGATGTACTCCCAAACGCTCGCAGCGTGTTCCCAGTTTCCGTTCGCTACCGCCAGATCAATATTTTTGACAAGGGCGTCCCCGTCACGGCTTCCAACGTTATTTATTACATCGTCACGAATATCTAAGGCATCCACTTTGAAAAGAGATTTTATCTTCTCCGTACCGACCTGTTCGCAATAATCTCTATCGGCAATAATGTGGAATGGTATCGCACATGACTCCAGCACCTTGACGTACTGAGGGAACATTCCCTTACCCCCTACATCAACGATCTCAACGATATCGCCGAGATCCGATTTAAACCCGAGTAACGGTAATACAGCTTCGAAGAAAATACGGTCACCCATGCCTTCCACCAGGATCACTCTGTCGGCAAAAAATACCTTTTCATTGTCTTGTGAATTTATGACATTGAATAAATGCTTTCCATCTATCTTTCCCGATGCCGACAATCGTACGATATTACTGTTTTGAGCTCTAGAATACACGCGAGAAACAAACGATATGCTCTCCGGGGATACAAACGTCGGAGAGTGAGTAGCCAAAACAAACTGATTTCTGGTTGTTCTCGCCAACTCTATAAAGATTTGCAAAAGCGACTTCTGCCATTTTGGATGTAGGTGCAGCTCAGGCTCGTCCACGAATATGATCGCATCCCTTACGTCCAATGCAAATATAGCAAATATGTACGTCAGCAATTCCTTCTCGCCTGAAGAAGCAGCCGTAGCATTAAACGATATTCCTTGCTTCGTTATGAATATATCATACTGATTTGAATTTATATCCTTGCTTTTAATTGTCCAATCGTATCCTATGTTTCTAAGTGTCTCCGTCAATTTCTTTATGTTTGGCTCATTCATCAATCTCTCTAAGCTTCCGCCTCGGTCTTCGTGCAGTATCTTAAGATACTTCTGGGCAACGGTGCTCACGGCCAAAGAAACAATGTTTCCTGAGTTTCGCGAAGTAATGGCGTCGTTCTGTCGCCTTTGCTCGAATTCATTATACCCTGAAAGGCCGACTGTAGATTGGAATCCGCTCATGGAGCGATTGACCGGAAGGTAAACAAAAGGTGTTGTTAATCCAGCGTCTGCTTCACCTATCGCCATTCGATTATAGATCTCAAAATATCGCATGTACTCTAGAAATTGCCTTGCTGGAGACTGGTCATTATCTAGAACATTCCCATTGCTTATCGAGTATGTAAATATTTGTCCTGATTCTATTTCTTCAGTTTTCCAAAGTCTGATTGCGTCAATTACATTCGCATTTCGAAACAAGTGCCCGTACTGCCGCTTTCGCTCGTCTACGCCGGCTACCATTGAAGCCATATTTGATACGTCGCTCAAGGTAACCTCGATGTCGATCTCCACAAGCTGATTTTTCGTCAACGCAGTGCTGTTTTTCTCAAAAACAAGACCATTAAGTTGATCATTGTGCGCGAATGTGTAGTCGGCTCCATCATTCTGAGGGTTATATTGTATATATAGATTGCCAAAGAGGTACTTTCTCACAGAGATAGTCATAGCATCTAGCAGGTTTGTTTTACCTCCGCCGTTTGGGCCGATTAGGATGGAGATATCGCCGTCAAGTGACAGCGTGGCCTTTCGAAGGAAACTTCTGAAATTTTCAATTGAAATGCGCTTTACCTTCATTTGTGCCCCTTGGATCGCTCAGAGGATAACGTCGTTATTATCTGGTGAGCCTTGCCTACCGAAATATTGTGCCGCTTCGCTATCAAGCGAATCGACAGTCCGGATATTCCATCTGCCTTGATTTCTGAAACGTTATACGACTTCGTCGGTCTGCCAAGTTTTTTTCCGTTGGCGATTGCTCTGGCAAGCCCAACCTTTACACGCTCCTGTATCATTGCTCTTTCAAACTCGGCAAACACACCTGTCATCTGAAACATGGCCTTGCCGGAGGGGGTTGTCGTATCGATCGCTTGTTGGTGGAGATAAAGGTCCACGCCATTCGAATGCAGATCGTCCAAGGCTTGAACCAGCCCGGTGAGGCTCCTGCCAAGCCGCGAGACGTCCCAAGCCATCAACACATCGAATTTGGCTCTGACGGCATCTTGTAGCAGTTGGTCGTAACCAGGGCGCTTGTCCCGGCCCTTCGCTCCGCTGATCCCTTCATCCTGATAGGTAGCCGTGATCACCCATCCCTTGGCGATTGCGACCCTCTCCAGCTCAAGTCGCTGGTTGTCGGTCGTCTGCTCTTTAGTGCTAACTCTGAGGTACACGGCTGCTCGTTTCACAGATGCCTCCTTGTTCAAATAACATCCCTTTTATGAACACCAATTTTGACTCTTTGAAGGCGGGATATTGCAAGGGTTCGCGAGGGCTTTGGTCGAAGGGGTTTTTTGAACACTCACGATCCAAGAATTTTACACAGGGGTTGCATCCGACAGGTGTACATGAAACCGCCGCGCACCCTCAGCGCACCCATTTGTAAACTTCTTCAATCCGCAAGTAGGGGAGGAGGGAGAATTGGAAGGGCAGGCCAACAGGTGACATCCGGGGGGTATCAATATGTTTATGTACCGACGGCCCGGGCACCAGTTTGCAAATCTGTAAACTTCAGCCGGAAGCCTTAGTCGTGGGGACGGCCCGCGGGTAGGTCTTAAGCAGCCTTTCTTCAGGCTATGAACCGGTTCTAGCTGTTGACCAATCTTCGCATAGAGCATTGCCGTCCTTGTCAGAAAGCACGGGTGCTGAGGCGAGGTGTCATGACTTTGACGTGTGCATCGATACGTTCAAGTGCTGCCGCAGGCACCAAGTCGCGCTCTGGCAGGCGCCACCAATGATCATTTACGAGTTCCACCGTTTCGCACACCGCCCTAAGAACCTCCGGTTCGGGCAGCTTGGCTCGGTTTGCGAGTTTTTTCCATCGCGAGGCTGTGAGCGCCTTGATGACGCATCCCCAGCGCCCCTTTCAATGCCGCGAAGCAGCCCTTTTCTGCGCTGCCGAGATTGCTTCCCGTTTGGTGATCGGGAAACCCGCCAACCCATAAGCTCTGATCATCGAGCCAAATCGGTCAGTGAACATCTGGTGTGTAGGAAGGTCTGGGTCTGCTTCGATCAGCGCAATGGTGACGTAACCGAACGTAGCGTGTAACCGCCGGATACCATCCAGGAGCTGATCATCGGAGTAGTTGCGCTTGCGCTTAGGAACACGCCAGCGGCACTCATATCCGACTGCCGCATACGCAGCCCGAAGACCACCAAAATGCTCGACATACGTTCTGCAACAAGGCGTGTACTGACAGTAGTCAATGATGACCGACGACAGCTTCCCCTTTTCTCTTAAGAGCCGCTCAAGCCGATCGATCATGTCTTGTTTGGAGAAGGCGTAGCCGGTTCGGCGTCCGATCTGCTGTTGGGCTCTTGCGAACTGCCTTGCCCCGACGATTGGTTGCATTACTCGTGTTCTGATCCACAGGGCTGGAGGATTTCGCTTAGCCGGTCCTCTCATTCGCTGTGTTTTTCTGTTGTACACGTAGTAGCCGACCATCAATTCGCTCGTGAGGACAGTTCTGACGCGTGCGAACGTCCACGTCCCACCGTTGGTCGATGGGATGTCCCTGCCATTTAGTTCTCTGGCGATGCTCGACATGCTTTGGTTTTGCTCAACGAACATGCGGAAAATGCGCCGGACGACCCGAAGTTCATCGATTGGACCGGGCACGAAAACAACCCGATCAGTACTAAGGCCCTTCTGTTCGCCGAAGCCCAGGACAAACCGTGGCTGTCTATCTTTGCTGACCAAAAGACGTCTTATGCCGTAGGGTATCTGGCCGCCTTGCTTAAAGCCTAGACGAGCTTGCTGTTTCTGTGCCCTGGAAACCTTCTCCGACAGTTCGCGGCTGTACTCGCCAGCCATGACCCGCTTCAGGTTCTTGACGATCGTCGAAACCATGCTGCCGTCGTTCTCGAACGGCTCACCGCAATATTCCACGGCAACCCCGGCCTCTCGGCAAAGAAACTCATAATGGGCTGATTGGTCCGTATCCTGAAATCGACCCCACCGGCTGACGTCCAGAACCAAAATCGCCGAGTAGCTGCGTTGGCCAGTCACCACATCGCTCAGCAACTGCTTGAGGCCATCCCTGCCTTTCAAACTCAAGCCGCTTCTGCCTGCATCGGCATACGTCTGGACAACAGCGTAGCCCCTCGCTTCCGCGTACTCCGCAATGGCAGTGACTTGGTTTTCCAGCGAGTAGCGCTGGTGCTCGGTTGACATGCGAATGTACTGCGCTGCCGGAATGCGGAGCACATTCGATAGCTCGGTCACAGGAGTGTCCTCCGACAAAAGCCAATCTCCAACTCAACGTTGGTGATGCGCTCAATGGTGGTGGCTTAACCTCACCGGTTTGCCAATGTCATCCTTCCGCTTCTTCTTGCAGGGCCTTTTCCGGCTCGTAGACCGGTCCCACACTGCCTTGGAGGGTTCGAGCCTATTTGGATGCGAAGGGTAGGATTGTCCCTCTATGGGACCGCTCCCAAGGGGAGATATACGAACACATCATTGTAGGTATGGAAGCCAGAAGGGGGCGAGATATACGACTAGCGCGGCCGCACCATACGCTACGGCTACTGTCCCAGCGACCCATGCACCAATGACCAGAACCCAAGCGATAAACGCGGCCAAGCGCCATTGAAACATTTCGTGGCGAGTCAAGGGAATGTTCCAGCCAGGTGGATAGAACAGCTCTTCCTTGTTGGTCTTCTTTGGACGCCCGTTGCCAATGCTTAGGTATATGCGAATGGGAAAAAATGACCGGCGCGGTTCGGTTTTGTCGTCCCTCACCAATCTATCGTTGCTCATCGGTTACCCCTCCCGAAACGCGCGTTAGACGGCTGTTCGCTTTGTTCAATATATCGAGGTGCGAATTTTGAGCAACTGGGTTCGCTTCCGGCATGGACTTGCGGGAAGTGCTTGCTGCAAATTTGCGTCGGTTGAGGCACCTGAGGGGGCTGTCTCAAGACGATCTCGCGTACGATGCAGGTGTCAGCCGAAGCTATCTCAGCCAGATCGAAAAGGGCAAATACTACGCAAGCCTAAAGTTCATAGGCAAGCTTTCGGTCGTGCTCCAGGTTGAGGCTTGGGAGCTTCTGAAGCCATCAGAAAGCAGCGCCAGGGAGTAGAAGGGTGACCTAAGCGACCTCGAAAGAGGTAAGCGCAACCCGACCGTGATTACGCTATATGAGTTAGCGCAGGCCCTCGGGGTCAGTCATGTCGATCTTGTTCGTCCTGACGGTGAAGCCGAAGCCGAACCCTCGTGTAGGTCCAATTCATAGAGGGCAGGCAATGGCTACTCGCAATCTTTGCAATACATGGTTTGTATACCCACTCAGGGAAGGATGTGCCGAGGTGCCAATCGTTGATGGACCAACACCCCGGAGCTGGGCTAGTCTTCTGCGTATAGCTCGAATATAGGTCTGTTACGAAACGTAGCTACAAGCTTTAGCGCGCTATCTTTTGCACTTTTGCACAATCCACCAGGCTATGCCGGCCACTTTCGCAGTGATCTGACCTCAATTCGTGAAATCTCTTCGGGGCTTGGCATGGCTGACTCGGATAGAAGCTTCCTATCTCCGACAACGAGCTTGGAAATTCTGCCTTGGCCGGCATTGGTGTCTATGAGGTAGCCCTCGTCCACGGCCTTCTTTGCATTTCGGCTAACGACAGAGATGTCACGGCCAAGCTTTTCGGCCAACCGGGTGATGCTAAGCTCCTCAAATGGCTTGCCAGCTTTGACCGCCTCAACCAAAGAGCGGATGTTATCGGGGACGCTTTTTGCCAATCCTTGGGACACGGCTTCGTTAGCTAAATCGTAGACAATCCGGTAGTCATCGATCGTTGCAATCACGTGCCCGTTGTCGTCTTTTTCCCTGGTACAAGAGTGTAGGAGTGCAGATGCCCTTATCAGTGACAGGATTTGAGGAAAGTCCCTTTTTACCTTATCATGGGTGTTGGGCATTCTAACGGCGATCTCCTTTGAAAAGGGGATTTTGACGTCCTTTGGTAGCATCTGCGTGTATTCATACAGGGCAAACCATGGACCGGTATCTGGCTTACTCTTTGGTTGAATAATACCCTCCGCTTGGGCGATCAGCGCGGCCTTGATTTGCTCGGGAGATTCTTTGATGTCCACCGCCAGCATTCTATTCTCGTCTTCTGGATGTATGCCGGTTGCAGTGGTCGTCATGATCAACCCACAGGGACCCTCCAAGATGGGCAACTCTGACCCCTTCAGGCCGCTATCTGTGCTTTCCACAGTGGCGTATCGCACTTTACCCTCACTGAGTAGTTGCCTTAGTAGGGCTCTTCCGGCTCCATCTGCCATCCCCGAAGCTTCTCCGATTATCAGGTGCCGGTTCTTTAGCGACAGGTCCTTGAGATAGATGATCGCCTTCTCCGACATACCTTCAAACTCTTCGTATGCCGATTGCGGGATGAAGTATTTCCCCATCCTCAGGCTGAACGATTTCCCCGCTCCGGACGGTCCTTTGATTAGGAGGGAAACCGGACGATCAAACATCCCCGTTAGCAATGTGAGATACACAAGCTGAGGCAGCTTTGCGTTTCCGGCAAATCCAAGCTCCCCCGTCTCTCTCCCCATGATCTCGATAATGTTTTCTTGTTTCTGCAGTCCTGCACACCGTTCTAGAAGTTCATTCTGATGAATTTCGGTTTGTTCTGGCACGATATTGCTCATTTCGGTTTCACCATAAGATGCACGCATGAATAATTGCAATAAACAGCGGCCATTATGCTCGCGTGTTTAAGCCTATGGATTTAAACAGAAATGTGCTGATTATTGCGAGTGGAATGCGAAAAGCCAGATAAACAATCAATTATCTGGTACAATCCACAATTATCGGAAATACCCATCCTGCAATGGGTTTCCATTTAAGGGCTTCACCCTAAGTTATAGGTTCCCGCCTCTGAAGATAGGGCTGCGGCACGCTACAACTTCCGTTTTCCTAAGTAGCCTCAGCAAATGGAGCTTTCAAGGCTACGAGCGAGATTTTTTGTTGTCGATCAAGTCATCGGCTTCGTCTAGGCGTATATGGTCAGCAAAGACCCTAATCGAAACGCCCCTGAGGGTCCCTCCTGCTAAACCTGCAAAAGTGCAAAAGCCTCGGGGTTAGGGGAGCCGTCCCTAGCCGTCCTGTGTGTCCTCATCCACGCGGGATGCATTCAGCTTTTGCACGAGCTTTCCCTTGTCGGCGTGGGCATACCGCAGCAGCATTCGAATATCCCGATGCCCGCTGATGGACGCCACTTCGGGCACAGTTAGGGCTTTCTCGAAGAACCGGGAAATCGCCTCATGCCTCAGGTCGTGGAAGTGCAAGTCGTCTATCTTTGCCCGCTTTGTCAGCTTGTCCCATGCGAGGCGTACAGCAACGGGCGTGATAGGGAAGAGACCTGCATTCTGTGTCTTGGCCCGGTCGCTCATCACGGCAATAGTTGTCTCTAGGAACGCTACGGCCACCGACGAAAGCGGGATGGTCCTCGAATGGCCGTTCTTCGAGTCCCGAATGGTTGCCGTGCAGCGTTCAATGTCCACGTCGCGGAACCGCAGGGCAATAATCTCCCCCCGTCTCATGGCGGTTTCTAGGGCCAGCCGAACGATTGGGATCAGCAGAGGATTCCGTGTCTTTCGTCCTGCTTCCAGCAGCTTTTCGAATTCGCCTTCCCTTAGCCGCCTGTCCCTCTTGTTGTCCGTGACCTTAAGGGCAAGGTCCGTAAGCGGGTTGCAGCGAAGAGGGAGATTCCAATCCATCCTTGCAACCTCGAACATGTTGCTGAGGGGAGCGATTTGGCGCTTCAGGGATTTGGTGGTGATGGTTTTCAGCCGTTCGTCTCGATAGGTCGCAAAGTCGGCTGTTGTCAGTTCCGACAGGCGCTTTTTGCAAATTCGGTGCCGTAGGAAGGCTCCAAGCACGATCCTCTCGATTTCGGCCCCTTTCTTGGCTGGTACGATTTCATCAAGATAGCGCTGGACCAGCTTGGCAAGGGTGATCTTCTCCAGTTCCTTCCTGTCGGGTCCAAGCTCTGCTCTGTCTGCCAGTCTCTCCTGATGTCTTGCCCATTCCTTGGCATCGGCAAGGAGTGTGAATGTCTTGGTTGATGGAGCAACGCCCTTCCTGCGAATCTGCACCTGGTACTTGTCGCGGTGCTTCCGAATTGTGGCCATGACGAACCCTTTGCTGTGACCAGTTTGTGACCAGCAGCCAAATCAAGGGTCTTTCGAGAGGGGCGTTTCGATAGCTAACTTATTGAAAAGCTATCAGAAATAGGATGGTGGGCGTGACAAGGATTGAACTTGTGACCCCTGCAATGTCAATGCAGTGCTCTCCCGCTGAGCTACACGCCCATCCGATGCCGCGCATACACCATTTTTGATCCGGCGCGTCAATAGGTGGAAAAACGAAAGAAGGGCTCGTTTTGTCGCGCCCGAAGGCGCGCCGGGATCAAGCTGGAACGCCTCACGCCGCCTGCAGCATCTTCTCGACCTCGTTGACGAGGTCACGCAGGTGGAACGGCTTCGACAGTACCTTGGCGTCCTTCGGCGCCTTGGAATCAGGGTTGAGCGCTACTGCGGCGAAACCGGTGATGAACATGACCTTGAGGTCGGGATCGATCTCGGTGGCGCGGCGTGCAAGCTCGATGCCGTCCATCTCCGGCATGACGATATCGGTCAAAAGCAGCGAGAACGGTTCCTCGCGCAGCCGCTCATAGGCGCTGGCGCCATTGTCGAAATCGCTCACCTGATAGCCGGCGCGCTCCAATGCCTTGACGAGGAACCGGCGCATATCATCATCGTCTTCCGCCAGCAGAATGCGTGCCATCATGTCCCGTCCGAATCACCCGCCCGATGTTGATGCCGGGCAAGCCCGTTAACCATCCTGTATATGAGGAGGTGTCGGTAAACATCAAGTGAACGTTGGGCGCATAAGCCCGACTTTGACAACGGGGACAGAGCGCTGAAATGCTGGACATGCGGCCGGGGAGATGGCAGTTTTAGACCATGATGCAGTGCTGTTTCCTGGTTCGTTCACATTGAAGACGGCAGCCGAGGATTTTTCGGTCGTTCCACCCTTCGAAATCCGATCGGGCGCCGAGCAGCGCGTTCCCTTCCTCTTCAATTCGCCGCATAGCGGCCGCTACTATCCCGAGCGCTTTTTGGCCATGGCCAAGCTCGACAGCAACGCCATCCGCCGGTCGGAGGATTGCTATGTCGACGAGTTGTTCGGCGGCGCCGTGGTGCTCGGCGCGCCCATGCTGGCGGCGAATTTCCCGCGCGCCTATCTCGACGTCAATCGGGAGCCCTGGGAGCTCGACCCGCGCATGTTCGCCGAGCCGGTGCCGTCCTTCTGCAACATCCGCTCCGCGCGGGTGGCGGGCGGGCTCGGCACCGTGCCGAAGCTGGTGGGGGAGGGGCTCGACATCTACTCCGGCCGCTTGCCACTGGCCGAGGCGGTGGCGCGCATCGAGACCGTCTACAAGCCCTATCACGAGACGCTGAAACGGCTGTTGACAAGAACCCATGCCAGGTTCGGCTATGCGGTGCTGATCGACTGCCATTCGATGCCGGCCAGCATAAGGGTCGGCGACAATGGCGTGCGGCCGGATTTCATCATTGGCGACCGTTTCGGGATTTCCGCAACGGCGGCGCTGACCGAGACGGCGATCGCCCTGCTCACCGGCATGGGCTACACGGTGGCCCACAACAAGCCCTATGCCGGGGGCTTCATCACCGAGCATTACGGCCGTCCGGCGCGCCATCTGCATGCGCTGCAGATCGAGGTCAATCGCGGGCTCTACATGAACGAGCGGACGTTCCAGAAATCGCCCGGCTTCGACGCGCTTGCCGACGACCTCACGCGCTTCTCGGCCGATCTGATGGCGATGCCGGACCATCATTTCGTCGATCTGCCGCTGGCCGCCGAGTAACGCCGGCACACCCGATCAGCGCCGCGAGCCGCGTGAAAAAAAGACCGCATCGTTTTCACGACACGGTCGAAGTCTAGGGAGGAAACGCCCAAGGAGGGCATGGACAGGAAAACCTGTCCGAGAACAAATCTATTGTGCGATGCACAAATGTCAATCGACTTCAGGCTTTTTTAATTCACTCTGATTGGGAAATTGCGTTTCGGTGGCGTTTGCGTGACATTCAGGCAACAGTTGCCGCGGTGCTAAATGATCCATGCCCCTTGTTCAGGCAGGAAATCATCGGCAAAGCACGGCATGCCGCAACGCGGGAGAATCAGTTGGACATCAGCATCGACTTCATGCGGCGCATCGCGCATGCCGCCGCCGCCGAGACCTTGCCGCGCTTCCGCAGCCAGGGCGCGGTCGTCAACAAGGAGGCGGGTAGCTTCGATCCGGTCACCGAGGCCGACCGCGAGGCCGAGCGGGTGATCCGGGCGCTGATATCGACGGAGTATCCCGAGCACGGCATTCTCGGCGAGGAGCACGGCAGCTCGAACATCTCCAGCCGGCATGTCTGGGTGATCGATCCGATCGACGGCACGCGCGCCTTCATCTCCGGCCTGCCGGTCTGGGGAACGCTGGTCGGATTGACGGTCGACGGCGAGGCCGTCGCCGGGCTGATGTCGCAGCCTTTCACCGGTGAGCTGTTCTATGCCAACGCATCCGGGTCCCACTATGAAGGTCCTGGCGGGCCGCGCAAGCTTGCGACGCGCAAGACCACCGACCTCGCCAGGGCGACGCTGTTCACCACCACGCCGGCGCTGTTTAAGGGCGAGGCGCGCTCGCGCTACGATCAGTTCGAAAAGCAGGTCCAGCTCGCCCGCTACGGCACCGATTGCTATGCCTTCGCCATGGTCGCGGCGGGAAGCGTCGACATCGTCGCCGATCCCGGGCTGAAACCCTACGATATCGTGGCGCTGATCCCGATCATCGAGAAGGCGGGCGGCGTCGTCACCACGTTCGAGGGCGGTCCGGCGGAGAAGGGCGGGGATATCCTGGCGGCGGCGACGCCTGAGCTGCACGCGGCGGCGATGGCTGCTCTGCGCGGCTGAGCCCCGCGATCGGTCCCTGGGGCGCGGCCAAGGATGCCGATCCTGGCAGCAGGCTGTCAGCCCGGTGGCCGTGCACCGGTCAGGGCGCGTCGCCGGTTCCGGGAATGAAGGCGTCGAAGGCGGCGAGGAGTTGCTCGCGATAGAGGTCTTTCTCCTGCAGGATCTCATGGTGGGCGCCGTCGATCATCAGCAGTGAGCCAAGGCGCAGGCGCCTGGCGTAGGCTTCCACCGCCTTGGTCGAGACGACCTGGTCGGCACCGGCGGCGATCACCAGCATCGGAACCTGGATCGCGCTCATGAAGTCCGGATCGCTGATCGTCTCGGACGCCTCGGCCGCAGCCTTCAGCCAGCGGATCGTCGGTCCGCCAAGCGCCAGCTGCGGCCAGGCTTCGTAGATGCCGGTGTTGCGCCGGTAACGCACGGGATCCGACGTCACCTTGTTGAGCTCAAACGGCGTCGTCTCCTTCGGCCGCGGTCCGATGGCGGCATAGAGCCGGCCAAGGCCGATCGCGCAGAACGCCGCGCAGACGCGGCGGACCGTGCTTATCGAGACAGGCAAATCGGGCAAGGTCAGGAAAGGCGCAATCAGCACCATGCGCCGCACCCGGTTGACCATCGACGGCGAAGCGAGCAGCGCGACCACCGCTCCGGCCGAATGGGCGAGGATGTAGTATGGTCCGCGACAGTCGGGCAGCACCACCTCCTCGAAGAACTGCTCGAGATCGCTGGCGTAGTCGCGGAAGCTGCGGACATAACCACGCTGCGGGTCGCCGGTCAGCCGGTCGGAAGCACCCTGGCCGCGCCAGTCGAGCGTTGCGACGCTGAAGCCGCGGCCGCAAAGATCGCGGATGGTCTCGAAATATTTCTCGGCGCACTCGTTGCGGCCGGTGAGCAGGACCACGGTGCCCTTGAGAGGGCGGGTGGTGGCGGCAAAGACGCCGTAGCGGATCTTCTTGCGGTCACGCGTGGTGAAGAAGCCGCCGGCGGCATTTTCCGGCGGCGGATTGTCCGGCGTCTGATAAAAAAGGTCCGTCATTCGGCGTTTCGTTCTTTGCTCTGCCGCCGCGGCTGGCGAGGTGTCGCACGGTGATAGACGGCCATGCGCCAAAAGCAAAGGCGTCGCGGAGATGGTGGAAGGCCAACCAACGAGGCCGGAAGCAGCCTTTGGCTGCTTCCGGCCCTTGTCGATCCGGGAGGAAGGGACGTTAACACCCGGCTCGGCCTCGTCGCGGCGTCTGTTGGGCGCGCCGCCTGGTCCTTGATCCTGGCAGCATCCTAACGCCGCCTGGCTGAACGCCGGCCGAAGCCGCGGTTCATCTGACGTTCATCGAGGCTCGAATG
>NZ_RZOJ01000134.1:0-13804 GCF_003998845.1 Mesorhizobium sp. M4A.F.Ca.ET.022.05.2.1
CTGCTGGCGCTGCTTGGCGTGCTCGGCGGGCTGGGCTACATCGCACCCGATTTCTGGCTCGGCCTCGTCGGCATGGGCCTGTCCCTTGGCCTGATTGCGGCCGGCCTCTTATCCTCAACGCGCCATCTCGGCCGCCCTGAACGAGCATGGCGGGCGTTTTCGCAGTGGCGCAGCTCCTGGCTGTCGCGCGAGGGCGTTTCGTCGGTGGCTACCTTCATTCCGGCCGGACTGTTCGGCATCGGCTGGGTGTTTTTGGGCCGCAATGGCGGCTGGGTGGCCATCGCCGGACTGCTGACGGCACTCGGCGCGGTCACCACGGTCTGCACCACCGGCATGATCTATGCCTCGCTGAAGCCGATCGCGCAGTGGCACAGCCGTTTCACCCTGCCCGGCTATCTGATCTTCTCGACGATGACCGGCGGTGTGCTGTTGAACGTGCTGCTGCAGGGTTTCGACGTCGGTTCGGTGGCCGTGCTGGCGTTCTCGATGCTTGCCACCCTTGCCGGCTGGGGGTGGAAGCTAGCGACCTGGCGGTACAATGACCGGCTGGAAACTCCGACTACCGCCAACACCGCGACGGGCCTCGCCGGAGGCACGGTGCGGTCGCTGGAATGGCCGCGCACCGAAGAGAACTATCTTCTCAAGGAAATGGGGTTCCGCATCGCGCGCAAACACAGCGCGAAGCTGCGGCGGATCACCCAGGCCCTGGCCTTCGCCTTACCGGCCATCTTGCTCGCCATGGCATTCGTCCTGCCATGGCCTTTCGCCACGATGGCGTCAGTGATCGCCGCTCTGCTCCAGCTCGCCGGCATGCTGGTCGAGCGCTGGCTGTTCTTCGCCGAGGCGAAGCACACGGTCACCCTCTATTACGGCCGGTAGCGCGTTCTCTCCGTCATGCGGCCCGTGCCCGTGGCGCGGCTGGCAAGTCCATCAGCAAGATTTCGATCGCGGCATCGACGACGGCTGTGCGTCGGTCGTGTGCGTAAAGACCGTATTGGACCGTCAGCGTGTCGGGAACGCCAGCCGATGTCTTCAGCACCCGCATCGAAGCAGTGCGCACCGATTCGGGCGGAAGCAGCCCGACGCCCAGCCCATTCTCGATCGCTGCCTGCAGGCCGGTGATGCTCTGGCACGACAAGCCGATCCTGTGCTCCCTGCCGGCGGCAACCAGCGCCTCGATCATACGCCTGCGCCACGGGCAGGTTGCGCCAAAGGCGACGAGATCGAGCGGCCGCCCCGCATCCAGCTCGTAGTCGTGAGCGCAGACCCACTGCAGTTCGACGTTCCACGTCGTCAGGGCATCGGCCGCGACGACGGATGTCGGGGCGATCATGACATCCAGCACATCCTCACTCCAAAGCCGTCCCAGCGCGACACTGTGCTCGACCGTCACGTCAAGGCTGATCTCGGGATAGGTGCGATGAAGCCGCCCGAGTGCTGCCGACAGCGCTGCCGTCGTGACCTCCTCGGCGAGGCCGATACGCACGCCGCCGCCTACGCCGGCCGGCCGCAGACGTGCCACCGCCTCATCGCCCAGAGCCAGGATGCGGGTCGCGTATCCCAGAAAGAGTTCCCCCTCCGCGGTTGGCACGACACCGCGGCCGGTGCGTTGGAACAGGTGCCGTTGCAGCAATCCTTCGAGCCGCCGCATCTGCATGCTCAGCGACGATTGGGTTCTGCCGGTCTGCGCAGCGACCCTGCTCAGGCTGCCCTGCCGGCAGACCGCCACATAGGTGCGAAGAAGGTCGAGGCCTATTTGCTCAGATATCATGATCCTTGAACTCTGATGTCACGGATATCAGCCTACAATGATATCGCGCCACGCGCTATCTCCCTGCCACGAGACAGCGCAAGGAAGAAATCCATGAAAGCGATCCGCGTCCACCGCCATGGCGGGCCAGATGTGCTTGCCTATGAAGATGTCGACATCGGCCAGCCCGGACCCGGCGAGGTCCGCGTGCGCAACCGTGCGGTCGGTCTGAACTTCGTCGACATCTATTTCCGCACCGGCGAATATGCGCCGCCCGCTTTGCCATTCACGCCGGGCAATGAAGGCGCCGGCGAAATCGTCGCCGTCGGCGAAGGGGTGAGCGGCTTCGCGTCCGGCGATCGTGTCGCCTATGTCGAGACGCTGGGCGCCTATGCCGAGGAACGCATCGTGCCGGCGCATTTTGTCGTCCATCTGCCCGACGCCATCGACTTCGACATCGGCGCGGCGATGATGTTGAAGGGGCTGACGGCGCAATATCTGCTGCGCCGCACGTTTCGCGTCGAGGCGGGCCACACCATCCTCGTGCATGCCGCGGCGGGCGGCGTCGGCCTCATTCTGACACAATGGGCTAAGCATCTCGGCGCCACCGTCATCGGCACGGTCGGTTCGCCAGAGAAGGCCGAGCTCGCGCGCGCCAGTGGCTGCGACCATGTCATCGACTATGGCAGCGAAGACTTTGCCGCGCGGGTGAGGGAGATCACTGGTGGCGAAGGCTGTCACGTCGTCTACGACGGCGTCGGCAAGGCGACCTTTCCCGCCTCGCTCGATTGCCTGCGGCCCTTTGGCACCTTCGTCAGCTTCGGCACGGCGTCAGGATCGATCCCGCCGTTCGACATCATGCTGCTGATGCAGAAAGGCTCGCTGTTCGCCACCTGGCCGTTGTTGTTCCATCATCTCGCCAGGCGCGAGGACGTCGTCGCCATGAGCGAAGAACTCTTCCGCGTCGTGCTGAGCGGTGCCGTGAAAATCCCCGTGCACGCCCGGATGCCGCTCGCCGAAGTGGCCGAAGCGCATCGCCGGCTCGAAGCGCGGCAGACGACCGGCGCAACCGTAATGCTTCCTTAGAGCAATTCCCAGTTCAGCCTGGACGCAGCATGGCGTGGGGAATGGCGAAGATGCGTTCGGCGCCGAGCATGTAGGCCATCAGCGTCTCGCGACGGAACAGGCCTGCATAGGCGCGGTCGAGCACGTTGAGCGAGCCGGTGTAGGCGCCGAAGGCCGGCATGATCATGCGGCCGCCATCGGCGGCGAAGCAGCGCCGCCGCACCGAGCGGCCGCGCTGGACGATGCGGGCGCAAGGGTGGAAATGGCCTGATATCTCGCCTTCCACGCGCACCTTCGACGGCTCGTGCCGGAAGAGCAGCGAGCCGATGGCTAGCTCGCGCACGGTCTCGCCGGGCAGGTCGGCCGGCGCGTCGGGATCGTGGTTGCCGGCGATCCAGAACCAGTCACGGCCCGCCATCAGGCTTTCCAGCCGATCTCGGAAACTCGCGTGCATGCGCTCGGCACCGCCGCCGTCATGGAAAGAGTCGCCCAGGCTGATGACGATCGCCGGCTGGTAGTCGGCGATCGCCGCCTGCAGCCTGAGCAGTGTCGCACCTGTATCGTAAGGCGGGATCAGCGCGCCTCGCCTGGCGAAGGAAGAGCCTTTTTCCAGATGCAGGTCCGATACCGCGAGCAGCCGCAGGTCAGGGAAGTAAAGCACGCCGCGCGGGTCGCAGACGGCGCGCTCGCCGGCGATGCCGATCAGGTCGGCCTCGGCGATCAGCGTTGCGCGCGTCAGCGAAAAATTCATCCCTCTCCGTCCCCAGTCCTTATCGGCCCATGGCCTCCTCAACCAGATCGGCGGCTTCCATCAGCAGCGTCTCGTTGGCACCGCCATTGACCGGTTCCTTGCCGATCTCCAGCATCACCGGGATCGCTAGCGGCGAAATCTGGTCGAGATGCTTATGCACGATTCGACCTCGCACACGCGAGAGCATCTCGGCGAGCCTGCTGACATCGAGCAGGCCGGCGGAGGCATCGGTGCGCGTCGCCTGCAGCAAAATATGGTCCGGCTCGTGGCTGCGAAGCACATCGTAGATCAGATCGGCCGAGACCGTCACCTGCCGGCCGCTCTTTTCCTGTCCGGGAAAGCGCTTCTCGATCAGCCCGGCGATAACCGCGCAGGTGCGGAAGGTGCGCTTCAGCATCCAGCTGTCGTTCAACCAGGCTTCGAGGTCGTCGCCCAGCATGTCCTCGTCGAACAGTTGGCCGAGTGACGGCTTCTTCGCCCTGAACAAAGCCGCCATGTCGTCCAGCGCCCAGACGGCAAGCGAATAGTCGGTGGCGACGAAGCCGAGCGGTCTCGCATGCGCGCGCTCCAGCCGCCGTGTCAAAAGCATGCCCAGCGTCTGGTGCGCCAGCCGGCCCTCGAACGGATAGGCGACCATGTAGTGGCGGTTGCCGCGCGGAAAGGTCTCGACCAGCAGGTCGCCGCGCTTCGGCAGCACCGACTTTTCCTTCTGCAGGCGAAGCCAGTCGGCGACCTGCTCCGGCAGGGCCTGCCAGCGATCGCTGTCGGCCAGCATGCCGCGCACCTGCTCGGCCAGGTAGGTCGACAGCGGGAATTTGCCGCCGGCATAGGAGGGCACGATGATGTTGGCTCCGGCGCCGTTGGAGACGATGCATTCGTTCTCGCGGATGCCTTCGAAACGCAGCACCTTGCCGGCAAACAGGAAATTGTCACCGGGGCGCAGCGTCTCGGCGAAATACTCCTCGACCTTGCCAAGCACCGGCCCGCCGCGTCCGGCCATGCCGCGCCCCTGCCGGACATAGCGGACATTGAGCTCCGGCATCTCGACGATGGTGCCGACATTCAGCCGGTATTGCTGCGCGACACTCGGATGCGAGACGCGCCAGAGACCCTCCTTGGTCCGGCGGATGCGGGCATAGCGCTCATAATTCTTCAGCGCGTAACCGCCGGTAGCGACGAAATCGATGACGCGGTCGAAGGTCTCGCGCTCCAGCGCGGCATAGGGGGCGGCGCTTCGCACCTCCACGAACAGGTGCCCGGCATCGAAGGGTCCGCCGCAGGCCACGCCAAGCACATGCTGCGACAGCACATCGAGCGCGCCCTTGATCAGCGGCGGCGTGTCCTGCGCGCCAAGATAGTTGGCGTCGAGGGCGGCGCGGCATTCCAGCACCTCGAAACGGTTGGCCGGAATCAGGATCGCGTTGGACGGCTCATCCATGCGGTGGTTGGCGCGGCCGATGCGCTGCGCCAGCCGGCTTGCCCCCTTGGGCGCGCCGACATGCACGACCAGATCGACATCGCCCCAGTCGATACCGAGATCGAGCGTCGAGGTGGCGACGATGGCGCGTAGCGCATTCTCTCCCATCGCCTTCTCGACACGCCGGCGCTGGCCGACATCGAGCGAGCCGTGATGCAGCGCGATCGGCAGCGAATCCTCGTTTGCCCGCCACAGCTCCTGGAACAGCAGTTCGGCCTGGCTGCGGGTGTTGACGAACAAAATCGTCGTGCGGTGTCTTTTTATCGCCTCGTAGATTTCCGGGATGGCGTAGCGGGCCGAATGACCGGACCACGGCACGCGCTCCTGCGAATCGAGAATGGAGATGTCGGGCTTGGCGCCGCCTGCCACGGTGATCAGTCCGGCCATCTTGCCGGGTGGGTTCTGCGCGACCAGCCAGCGGCGCAACTCGTCGGGCTCGGCGACGGTCGCGGAAAGCCCGATCGTCTGCAGATTGGGAACGAAAGCGCGCAGCCGCGCCAGGCCGAGCGCCAGCAGATGACCGCGCTTCGAGGTGACCAGCGAATGCAGTTCGTCGAGCACGATGTAGCGCAAATCCTCGAAGAAGCGTCTTGCATCGTTCGAGGCGATCAACAGGGCAAGCTGCTCGGGCGTCGTCAGCAGGATGTCGGGCGGCGCCAGCTTCTGCCTTTGGCGCTTGTGCGAAGGCGTGTCGCCGGTGCGCGTCTCGATGGTGACGGGAAGCCCGATCTCTTCCACTGGCTTGCCGAGATTGCGCTCGATGTCGACGGCCAGCGCCTTGAGCGGCGAAATGTAGAGCGTGTGGATGCCGCGATGCGCCTCGCCGGGCTTCCGCCTGGGACGGTTGGCAAGTTCGATCAGCGACGGCATGAAGCCGGCGAGCGTCTTGCCGGCGCCGGTCGGCGCGATCAGCAGCACCGACTGGCCGGCTTGCGCCCGCGCCAAAAGTTCAAGCTGATGGGCGCGCGGCGACCAGCCCTTCTGCCCGAACCATCTGACGAATGGCTCGGGCAGCACCACGGCGGCATTCCGTTCGGCAAGGCGCGGCTGCTCTGTCACGCGCCAGAGGTAGCGCGACGGCGCGCGATCGCCAAGAAAAATCGGAACAAAAGGGGATCAACGTTCCTCGCCCCCGTTTACGGGGAGAGGAAGGGTCAGGGCCGCCGAAACCCCGTCGGGCCGCCATAGAGATAGCCGATGCGCTCGACGGCCTCCTTCAGCCCTTCGCGCGAGACCAGCATTGTGTGGCCGTTGGCGTGGATCATGGTGTCGGGGTCGGTCATGATCGCGACATGGCCCTTCCAGAAGACGAGGTCGCCGCGCCGCAAGCCCGCGAAGTCAGGTCCCGGATCGAGCGGCTCGCCGATCGATCCCGCCTGCATGTCGGAGTCGCGCAGCACGTCCTTGCCCGTCATGCGCATCGCCAATTGCACGAGGCCGGAGCAGTCGATGCCGAAGCCGGAGACGCCGCCCCACAGATAGGGCGTGCCGAGAAAACCCTCCGCAACCGAAACATAGTCGGTCGCAACTTCGCCTATGGATCGCAGATGGGCCGCGATAAGCGCCTGGCCGGACGACAAAAGGGCATAGGGCGTGCCGCGCGTTTCGGCCGAGCCCGTCACGGTCACCGCCGAGCCCATCGACAATTGGCCGCTTACCGGGATGCGCAGGTCAGGGCCAGGATAGAGGAAGGTGCGCGGCACCGAGACGACATGGGTCGGCGCGTGATCCCTCGCCCCAAGCACGGTGTCGGCGACATAGCCGACATAACCGTCGCGCTCGGCCTGGATCCAGGCCCAGCCTTCCCTCTCCTCGAAGACCAGGACATCGTCGCCGAACACGGCCTGCGTGTTGACGCCGGCATCCCAGCGCGGTGCCCTGCGCAGATCCGCCACCGGAACGGAAATCCGCGCCGGTAGCCCGGCGACGAAACGCTCGGCTGAAACCTCGCCTTTCAGCCTGGCATCGGCGAGATCGGAACGGAAGGCGTGGAGGCGGGCATCCCTGGCGGTCAAATCGGCACTCGGTCAGATGGACGATCGGTCAGATGGGCAGTTCGTGGGCCCTGGCGATGATACCATCGCCGAAGCGCTCGACAAAGAGCGCGCCCTCGACGGTACGCCTGATCAGGACGTTGCGCTTGTCGAGCTCATCGCGGTGGCGCGACACCAGCTTCAGCGCGCCCATCGTGTCGAGCGCTCGCGTGATGACCGGCTTGGTGACGTTGAGCCGGGCCGCGAGCCCACGCACCGTATGCGGCGGCGGGTCGAGATAGATGGTGAACAGGATCGCCGTCTGGCGCATGGTGAGATCGGGCGCGCCGTCGCGCACCTGCGACAGCATCACCTGCTGCCACAGTCTGAGAGCCTGGCTGGGGCGCATCGAGATCGACATCGCGCCAGCATGCCGGCAAATTGTTTCGGTTCCGTTTCAGTACCGGCGTATTTGGCCCAAGGCATCACCCGAAACGCCTGGAGATAACCCGCTCCAGCGCGCGAATGCCCTGCGCCTCGCCGCCGGCAATGCCATGCGCGCGATCGGACGGATTCCAGGCGAAGATGTCGAAATGCGCCCAGCGCGGCGTCTTCTCGACGAAGCGTTTGAGGAAAAGCGCCGCGGTGACCGAGCCGGCGAAGCCATCGCTGGTGACGTTGTTGATGTCGGCGATCTTCGACGACAGCTTTGCATCGTAGGGCCGCCACAAGGGCATGCGCCACAGCGGATCCTCGACCGCCATCGATGCCGCCGACAGCTCGGACGCCAGCACCTCATCGCCGGTGTAGAAGGGCGGCAGATCCGGACCGAGCGCGACACGGGCAGCGCCGGTCAGCGTCGCCATGTCGACGAGCAGCTCGGGCTGTTCGTCATCGGCCAGCGCCAGCGCATCCGCCAGCACCAGCCGCCCCTCGGCGTCGGTGTTGCCGATCTCGACGGTGATGCCCTTGCGGCTCGTCAGCACATCGCCCGGCCGGAAGGCGTTGCCGGCAATCGAGTTCTCGACCGCCGGGATCAAGACGCGCAGCCGCACGTTTCGCCTGGCGGCCATAATCATGGAGGCAAGGCCCAGCACGTTGGCGGCGCCGCCCATGTCCTTCTTCATCAGCAGCATGCCTGATGACGGCTTGATGTCGAGGCCGCCGGTGTCGAAGCAGACGCCCTTGCCGACCAGCGTCACCTTCGGCGCCTCCGGTGGGCCCCAGAGCATGTCGATCAGCCGCGGCGCGCTTGTGGAGGCGCGGCCGACCGCGTGGATCATCGGGAAGTTCTGCTTGAGGAGATCGTCGCCGTTGATTGCCGACACCTGGGCCTGGTGCGTGGCGGCCAAGACCCGCGCCGCTTTTTCCAGCTCGTCCGGTCCCATGTCGCTGGTTGGCGTGTTGACGAGGTCGCGGGTCAGGAAAACGCCATCGGCGATGCGGCGGACATGCGCGGCATCGGCGCCCGCCGGCAGGGCGAAGCGGAGCTGCCTCCCGGGCTTCTTGCCATAGCGGGTGAAGGCATAGCCGCCAAGCACAAGCCCGATCGCCGCAAGGTCCGGCCAGGCCGGCTCGACGGCGAAGTGCCAGTCACCTTCCGGCAGGGCTCTCGCCAGGGCACCAACGGTGAGCGCGCCATCGCCATCGCCAAGGCCGAACAGGACGCCGGCAAGCGCGCCGTCCTCGCCCGGCAAGGGCAGCGTCCTGCCGGCCTCGCCGGAAAAGCCGTTGGCCCGGGCCCAGGCAATCACGGCAGGTGCCAGACCCGCGGCATCAAGGCCGCCGCCCGCGACCAGGTGGACCGGCAGGGCGGTCGCTGATTTCGTCTCGACGAGTTCGACTGGCATTCGATGGTCTCCGCTAGAGCAATTCCAGGAAAAGTGTGTAGCGGTTTTCCGTCCGGAATTGCGAAGAAGCAAATAGTTAGAGCGGTTCGGCGATTCCATGAAACGCTGAACCGCTCTAACGCCGTCCGACTCGGCGTTCTTAACTGTCCGTTAGGGTTAACAGAATATTTCTTCGGGAGGGAAGACGGCCACACAAGGCCGCACACATATGGAGGCCGCAGGCCGATGCTGATCAATGGTTTGATGAACACGGGCAAGCGGCTGATCACCACGGTCTTCATGGCTGCACTCGCGGCAAGTGTCGCCGGCTGCGGTACCAGCAAGCTCACGACCGGCTCCATCGGACGGTCCGACAGCAGGCCGCTGGAGACCATGTCTGCCTCCGAGCTGCACAGCGCGACGGCCAGGCTCGGCGAATCCTATGCCAGGAACCCCAACGACAAGCGGATCGCCACCAATTACGCGGCGGCGCTGCAGATGGATGGCGACGCAGACCAGTCGCTTGCCGTGATGCGCAAGCTGGCGATCGCACTGCCCAAGGACCGCGACGTGCTCGCCGCCTACGGCAAGGCGCTCGCCGCCAACGGGCAGTTCGAGCCGGCGCTGGATGCTGTGCGCCGCGCGCAGACGCCTGAATATCCGGACTGGCGGCTGGTGTCGGCCGAAGCCGCGATCCTCGACCAGCTCGGCCAGCGGGACGAGGCGCGCCAGGACTACCGCAAGGCGCTCGACCTCAAGCCGAACGAACCCTCGATCCTGTCCAATCTCGGCATGTCTTATGTGCTGGAAGGCGACCTGCGCACCGCCGAGACCTACATGCGCTCGGCGGCCCAGCAGCCGAACGCCGACAGTCGCGTGCGCCAGAATCTGGCGCTGGTCGTCGGCCTGCAGGGCCGCTTCGACGAGGCCGAGAAGATCGCCTCGCAGGAGCTCTCGCCCGAACAGGCGCAAGCCAATGTCGCCTATTTGCGCCAGATGCTCGCCCAGCAGAACGCCTGGAACCAGCTGAAGGACCAGGACAAGGCAAAAGACACGCCCGCGACCAACTGACGGCATCGCCAGCGTCAGCCGATTCCTCAAGGTCATCGGCAATGGATCAGTTTGAAATTTGAGTTTTAGCTTTCAGCGAGATCGGATCGGTTTCGATCAGACGGAGGGACTTCACCATACCGGCGGTCTCGGCCTTGTATTTGAGAAAATGTGGCGTGGTCAGGTGCGCTTCATAAGCCGCCTGATCGGCATAACCTTCAATGACGCGGACGATATGCGGGCTTTCTCTGACCGACACCGCGAATAGAAAAAGCACCCCAGACTCTAGCCTCACAGAGGCTTCCGTCTCTTCAGAGATGAGAGCGGCGTAGGCGTCGAGGCAGTCGGCGTCGATCTCCAGTTCCGCTATCCTCACAATCATTGGCTATCCGTTTCATGTATGGCCTGCATGCAGCCGGCTTCTCGGCTTCCCTCTTCTCGATCTGCGCGACAATGATCTACCAAAGCTGGTCAGTAACGCCAGCGGCCATTGCCGGCGTCAAGCGCAGCCTTTTTCGTCAGCTTCCGGGTGTCGCTGCCCTACTGACTGCTTGAATTGTGCTGATCGCCGAAGATGCCGCGCTGGCTGACCTGGATGCCGGCCGGCCCCAGGATGATGGCGAACAGCACCGGCAGGAAGAACAGGATCATCGGCACGGTGAGCTTGGGCGGCAGGGCGGCTGCCTTCTTCTCCGCCGCGTTCATGCGCATGTCGCGGCTTTCCGAGGCCAGCACGCGCAGCGCATGCGCGACCGGCGTGCCGTAGCGCTCGGCCTGGACCAGCGCCTGCGACACCGACTTGACCGATTCCAGGCCGGTGCGGCTGGCAAGGTTCTCGTAGGCCACCTTGCGCTCCTGCAGATAGGAGAGCTCGGCGTTGGTGAGCACGAACTCTTCCGCGAGCGCCACCGACTGACCGCCGATCTCGTCGGCGACCTTGCGCAGCGCTGCTTCCACGGACATGCCCGACTCAACGCAGATCAGCATCAGATCCAGCGCGTCCGGCCACGCCATCTGGATCGACTGCTTGCGCTTGGTGGCGCGGTTGTTGACGTAAAGGATCGGCGCATAGAAGCCGCCATAGGCAACCACAACGCAGACAAACAGCTTGATGAAGGGTGGCTGCTGGGGCAGGCCGCCGAGCACGAACAGGTAGACGGCCGCGAGCGCGAAACCGACGAAGGGCAGGACCAGGCGGAAGAACAGGAAGCGCGTCAGCGGATTCTGGCCGCGAAACCCGGCCACTTTGAGCTTCTGCAGCGTGCCTTCATCGGCCAGCGCGCGCCTCAGGTCCAGCCGATCGACGATGTTGCGCATGCCGATCGACTGCTCTTCGCGCAGGCCCTTGCGGCGGCGATCGGCTTCGTTGGCCAGCCGTGCGCGCTGCTTGGCGCGCAGTTCCTCGCGCTCCAGCGCCACCGATTTCATGCGCGACTTAAGCTGGTTGCCGCCAAGCGCCGGCAAGAGCGTGAAGACCGTCGCGAACACCGCGATGCCGACCAGCAAGGCGATCAGAAAGCCGGGGTCGGTGAGGGATTTGACGACCTGGTCTGTCACTGACGCCCCCTAGACTTCGAAGTTCATCATCTTACGCATCACCAGGATGCCGATCGACATCCAGACCAGCGAACAGCCGATGATCAGGTTGCCCGTGCTGGTGGTGAACAGCGGCATGATGTAGTTCGGGCTCGACAGGTAGACGAGGAAGGCGACGACGAAAGGCAGGGCGCCGATGATGACGGCCGATGCCTTCGCCTCCATCGACAGCGCCTGCACCTTGGCCTTCATCTTCTTGCGGTCGCGCAGCACGCGCGAGAGGTTGCCAAGCGCCTCGGAGAGGTTGCCGCCCGCCTGTGACTGGATCTGGATGACGATGCCGAAGAAGCCCGCCTCCGCGCACGGCATGGTTTCGGACATGCGGATGGTGGCGTCGGGGATCGACATGCCCATCTGCTGCGAATCGATGATGCGGCGAAACTCGGTCCTGACCGGCTCCGGAGACTCGTTGGCGATCAGACGGATGGCATCGTTGAGTGGCAGGCCTGACTTGACCGCGCGCACGATGATGTCGAGTGCGTTCGGAAACTCGTTGAGGAATGCCTTGACCCGGCGGCTGCGGCGGAACGAGACGAACCAGCGCGGCAAGCCGAACGCGCCGGCCAGCAATGCGCCCGGCAGCACCAGAAGGGGCGCGCCGGCCACGTAGGCGAGCACCATGAGGGCGATGCCGCAGATCGCCGAGTAGATATAGAAGCGCTCGATGGAGACCTGCATGCCGGCCTGGCGGATCTGCACCTTGAGCGGCGGCTTCTTGACGATGCGATCGTTGGATCTCTGCTTTTCGTCGAGCTGCTTCAGCGTATCCTGGAGGGACTTTCGCCGCTTTACCGCCTCGGCGGCGCGGTCGCGCGAAGCCTTGACGATCGACCGGTCGGTTTCAGCCGTCTTGATGGTCTCAAGCCGCTTGCCGACCTGCTTCTCGTTGCTGATACGGGTGAACAGGAAAGCATAGGCGACCGCGCCGGCGCTGAAGCCAGCCAGCACGACAAACGCAAGTACGGTGCTGTCAATTCCGAACATCGACCAGAGCCCCTACGCCTCCAAATGCGTCAGCCAGCGTTTTTCTCCATAGCCTCGAGCGCGGTCGCGAGGCGCTGCTCCTCGCCATAATAACGGGCGCGATCCCAGAAATGTGGACGGCCGATACCGGTCGACACATGCTCGCCGATCAGCCGGCCGCCCGCGTCCTCACCCTTGATGTTGTAGAGGATGAGGTCCTGCGTGATGATGACGTCGCCTTCCATGCCGATCACTTCGGTGATGTGGGTGATGCGGCGCGAGCCGTCGCGCAGGCGGGCCGCCTGGATGATCACGTCGACCGAGCCGACGACGATCTCGCGCACGGTCTTCTGCGGCAGCGAATAACCGCCCATCGCGATCATCGATTCGATACGGTTCAGGCACTCGCGTGGGCTGTTGGAGTGGATCGTTCCCATCGAACCGTCGTGGCCGGTGTTCATCGCCTGCAACAGATCGAACACTTCCGGTCCGCGCACTTCGCCGACGATGATCCGCTCGGGCCGCATGCGCAGGCAGTTCTTGACCAGGTCGCGCATCGTCACCTCGCCCTCGCCCTCGAGATTGGGCGGACGGGTTTCGAGGCGAACCACATGCGGCTGTTGCAGCTGCAGTTCGGCGGAGTCCTCGCAGGTGATGACGCGCTCCTCGCGGTCGATGTAGTTGGTCAGGCAGTTGAGCAGGGTCGTCTTGCCTGAGCCGGTGCCGCCCGAGATGACGACATTGCAGCGGACTCGGCCGATGATCTTGAGGACCTCGGCGCCCTGCGGCGAGATCGCGCCGAACTTGACCAGCTGGTCGAGCGTCAGCTTGTCCTTCTTGAACTTGCGGATGGTGAGGGCGGTGCCGTCGATGGAGAGCGGCGGCGCGATGACGTTGACGCGGGAACCGTCGGGAAGGCGGGCGTCGCAGATCGGGCTCGATTCGTCGACCCGGCGGCCAACCTGGCTGACGATGCGCTGGCAGATATTGAGGAGCTGCTGATTGTCGCGGAAGCGTATGCCGGTCTGTTCGACCTTGCCGTTGACTTCGATGTAGACGTTCTTGGAGCCGTTGACCATGATGTCGGCGATGTCGTCACGGGCAAGCAGCGGCTCCAGCGGCCCGTAGCCGAGCACATCGTTGCAGATATCCTCGAGCAATTGCTCCTGCTCGGCGATCGACATCGCGAAATTCTTGATCGCGATGATGTCGTTGACGATGTCGCGGATTTCCTCGCGCGCGCTTTCGGGATCGAGCTTGGCGAGCTGCGACAGGTCGATCGTGTCGATGAGGGCGGAAAAGACCTGGCTCTTGGTGTCGTAGTAGGTCTCGCTGCGCTCGCGCTGGACC
>NZ_RZOJ01000135.1:0-13733 GCF_003998845.1 Mesorhizobium sp. M4A.F.Ca.ET.022.05.2.1
CGACATCGCCGTGCTCGACGACCTGCACGAGCAGCCCAAGGACTCCATCCTCAAGCTGGATGCCTATGTCCAGCTTGAGGATGGAGTCCTTGGTCTGCTCGTGCAGGTCGTCGAGCACGGCGATGTCGCGCCTCAGCGTATCGTTGTGACGGTCGAGCTCCAGTCCGATGCGGTCAATCTGCCCCGCCACGTCCTCGAATTTCTCCTTGAAGCGTTCGAGCCGAGCCTTGAATGAGGAAAACAAATTGCTCAGGAACCCTTCTTCCTTCAGCGAGGCGGGGTCGAGGTTCTTGGCCTTCATGATGATATCGGTGAGCAGCGTGCCAGTGTCGCCGAGATCGCGGTTGCGGATCTGGGCGAGTATCTTGTCGGCAAAGTCGCTGACAGACTGCTGGGCGCGGTCGCCATAGACCGAGATCGCTGCGCGGTCGCCAACGTTGATCGTGCCTTCAATCCGAGCCACTTCGGACGGATTGGCCACGATTGCCGGCAATGTCGAGGTGTCGTCGAGCAGAGTGACGCTGTTCTTGTCGGTCATCTAGACCTCCCCCTCAGTGAACAGTATCTCGATAGACAGTTCGTGACAGAGATATGTCCGCGCTGTGGACAATGGAAGGGGGAGTGGCCCGGCGCTGGAGTGCGAAATGGCGAAATGCTGGCCACCGGTGAAGGATTCGATGGAATTGACCGGGCTCACGCGACAGCACTTGGATCCGCCAGCCATTGCCTGACGATCGTCGCATCCGAATCGCCGATCTCATGCCCAGATGCGATAATCCTTGCGTCGACCGTGGCGCCGCGCTGGCTTAGCAGCGTCACCAGCGCCGGCGCGAAGGGACCGTAAGTGAGGTCGGCGGCGCCGGCGATCATCAGCACCTTCGTGCCGCCGAGATCCGTCGGCGGCGTCTCGGCCAACACCGGCATGGCCCGCAAAAGCGCGGCCCGCCGGACGAGACCGGAATGAAGCAGCATCAGGCTCGAGACCAGGTTGGCGCCGTTCGAATAGCCGAGGAAGGTTGCGCGGGAGAGATCGATCCGGTGGCGCTTCGTCGCCTCGGCAACGAACGTCGCGAAGGCGTCCGTCTCCGTGCGGATGCTGGCCTGCTCGAAGCTGGTCGGCGTGATCCGCTCGAACCAGCGAAAGCCGTCCTCTTGTGGGATTCGACCGCGCGCGGCGACCAGTGCGGCATCCGGCGCAATCTGTTTCGCCAGCGGCACCAGCGTGGTTTCATCGACACCGGACCCGTGTAGCAGGAACAGGCATTCGCCGCTTGCCTCTGTTGGCTGTGTGAAGCGGTAATGGAAGCTCAAGTCACGCAGGACGGCAGTTTTGCCGGTATATTCGGACACGCTTATATCCTTTTGATTTTATGATAGATTCGTTGATTTGCCGGCTTCAAAACGGAATATTTTCTTGCTCCGCGAAAGTTGATTGAACCAGGCTTACTTCAGACCGTTTCTGCGCCGATACACTCCGCCACGGGAGGAATCAAAGCGGTGCGCGGGGGTCGCATTGCCCCAATGAACGACCAGCTTTGAGGCCTTTTGTCGATGACCATGCCAGTTTCGCCCGGACGCGATACGCGTATCGATGTGTTTCGCGCGCTCGCGCTGCTCACCATCTTCATCGATCATGTGCCCGGCACGATGTTCGAGACGCTGACCTACAAGAATTTCGGCTTCTCGGACGCGGCTGAAGCCTTCGTGCTGATCTCCGGCATGTCGGTGGCGCTCGCCTACGGCAGCAAATTCCAGTCCGGAGGCCGGCTGCTGGCGACGCTGAAGATGTGGCGGCGCGCCGGCGTCCTCTATGTTGCCCATATCGTCACGACCATGGCGGTGATGGCGCTGTTCTGCGCCGCCGCGGTGTTCGCCAGGCGGCCTGAGCTGTTGAAACTGATCAACATCGAGCCGCTGATGAAGAACACACCGGAAGTCCTGGTCGGCATCGTCACGCTCGGTCACCAACTCGGCTACAACAACATCCTGCCGGTCTACGCGGTGCTGCTTTTGCTGGCGCCGGCCTTCCTGCTTTTGATCAGCTACCGGCCGGTGCCGGCTCTTGTCCTGTCGGGAGCCCTGTGGCTAGTCGCCGGCATCTGGCAGATCGCGCCGCCCAACTATCCGGAGCCCGGTTTCTGGTTCCTCAATCCGCTGTCCTGGCAGTTCCTGTTCAACATCGGCCTGGCCGCCATGCTGCATGTCAGGCGCGGCGGCGTGATTCCGGTCAATCGCTGGCTGCTCGGAGCCGCCGCCGCCTATGTACTGACGGCGCTCGTCTGGGTGCACAGTCCGCTCTGGGGCCGGATATCCTGGCTCGATCTGCCGGTGGTGCTGACCGGCTTCGACAAGACATTCCTGTCGCTGCCGAGGCTCCTGCACATATTGGCGGTGAGCTATCTCATCGTCGCGCTGCCGGCTGTCTCGAACCTGTTCCGCACCAGCCCCGACCATCCGCTCGCCATCCTCGGCAAGCGCTCGTTGCCTGTGTTCATCACCGGCACGGTTCTCGCCATGGTGGCGCAGGTGCTGAAGCTGATCAATCCGGGCGGCCTCGCCTATGACACCCTGCTGATATCGGCCGGCATCGCCATGCAGTTCGCTCTCGCGTTCTATCTCGAATGGCTGTCCGGCATCGGTTCATCGGGTAAGAAGCCGGCCCGCGGCGAGGTGCCAGCGCGTGCGTCTTTCGGCGTCCAGCCGATGGCAGCGGGGAATCGGTGAGGTCGGTCAGGGCCTCGCCGGTCCGGTCGATGCCCTGACGATCAGTTCGACACCGAGCATCTCGCGCCGCACTGAGCCGTCGAAATTGAGGATCATTCGCGCCGCCCGACGGCCGATCTCGGCGATCGGCTGGGCGATCGTGGTGAGCCGAGGGCTGCACAGCAGGCCGTCCGGAACGCCGTCGAAGCCGATGACCGAGACATCCCCCGGGACATTCAGACCCCGCCCGGTCAGCCAGTCGACCGCGACCATGGCCATGCGGTCGGACATCGCCAGGATCGCGGTGGGCGGCTCGCCGCTGGCGAAGATGGCTTCGAGGCCGGCCCTGGTGGAGGCGGCCTCGTTTTCGGTCTCGTAGACCGGCACCTTGGTGGTGTCGATGCCGAAGCGGGAAAGCTCCTCGAAATAGCCGGCAAGTCGGTCGCGCGTTGCGGTGTAGAGCGCCGTCCCGAGCCGCCCGGGCGTCACAAGACCGGTGCTGCCGTCAACGAAAGGCAGCGACAGAACGGCGAAGCGGCGGTGCCCAAGTTCGCCGAGATGACGCGCGGCCAGCCTTGCGCCGGCGACGTTGTCGATGCCGATCATCGAGATGGTGTCGTCATCGAAGCCGACTGCGAGCGCGACGAAGGGGAGCCTGCGTTCGCGCGTCAGCTCGACGAGGCGAGGGCCTCCCTCGATGCAGAACAGGATGAAGCCGTCGACCAGGGCACTCTGGATGTTCCAGGCGAGTTTCTCGTCATTTTGAGCCGATACCAACGCAATGCCGGCACCGGTGGCGTCGCATGCCTCGGAGATACCGGCCATCATCACGCGCGCGAAAGGGTCGTCGAAGAAATAGGAGAGGGGCTCGGTCGATGCGACGCCGATCGCATTGACCTTGCCGGCGCGCAGCAGCCGGCCCTTGGGGTCGGGTCCGGCATAGCCCATCGCCTCGGCCACCGCCTTGACCCGCTCGCGCACTTCCGCGCGCACGATCTCCGGGCGGCTGAAGACGTTGGAGGCCGTGCCATGCGAGACGCCGGCCGCCTTGGCGATATCGGCCAGCCGGATGGGGCGTGCCTGGCCTTCGATGAGTGATGCCATGTCTGTTCTCCCGGACCTCCCACGCCGCACTACATGGACGGGGATCGATCTCCGGTCCAATATCATTTTTCTTGGATCGATTCAAATTCTGCTTGACTCCCAGGTCGGATGGCCTATGTTTGAATCGATCCAAGTTGGCAATTCGGCCGATTGGAGCGAGTTTGGAAGGAGGGTGCGATGCATCCGGTCAACTTTCTGTTTGAGGACGTCTACCGCAACGATTGGGGCATTGCCTCGGCTGCGCTCAGCGAGAAGCGCCGCGGCAAGGCAAGTCCATGGAGGCGCGAGCCGCGCTTTATCGTGGATCGCAAGCGCGGCTGAACGGTCGGTCTTTTTCACGTCGATCGATTGGATCGATTCAATTCAGAGGAACAAAGCTATGCATCCGATGAACCATCTGTTCGAGGATATCTATCGCAACTATTGGGGCATCTCTCCGGCGTCCGAGCGGCCGGAGCGGCGGCGCCTCACAGGGCCGGCCGTGCGCAGTCGCGAATGGCTGGCAAGGCGCGAGCGCCGGCAGGACTGAGCGCCGGTCTCAGGCGCGACGCAGGACGAGGGCCGAACCGGCGATCGCCAGCCAGCCTGCAATCAGGAGGGTGCCGCCGATCGGCGCCGACATCGGAAACAGCCGCGAACCCAGGAAGTCGCGGGCGAGAAGATCGCCGCAGAAAAGCACCAGCCCGAAAAGCAGGACCAGGCTTGCGATTCGCAGGGCGCGGTCGGCGCCGATCAGCCCGACGGCGAGGAAGACCGGCGCGTGCATGAGCAGGAAAGACGCCGCCGTGCCGACGAAGCCGCCGCCCAGATGCGCGGCCGCGGCCGACAGCGCCACGCCCGCCGCGCCGCAGAGGCCGCCGGCAAGAACGAAGATGCGGCTGCCTCCGCTCGCTGCTTGTTCGGTTGTGCCCATATGGGGGTGCCTCCTGCCATACGACCGATGTAGTGAAAGCGCGGATGGTGTCGCGAACTCAGCCGATGAAGTAGCGATAGCCGAGCCAGGCCGCCAGTGTGGCAGATGCGCCCCAGACGCAAGCGATGACGACTGCGGCTACCCGACTCACCGGGCGCTCTCCCGCAAGCGCGGCAGCGGCTCGATGTTCTGCCATGACCTCCGGTGGAATCATCTTCAGCACGGCCAGGATGCCGAGCGGCACAATGATAGCGTCATCGAGATATCCCAGCACCGGGATGAAGTCGGGAATCAAGTCTATTGGAGACAGGGCATAGCCGGCGACACATAGCGCCAGCACCTTAGCATACCAAGGCGTACGGGCATCACCGGCCGCGAGATAGATCGCGTGCACGTCTTGCTTGATCGTGCGCGCCCAGTCCTTCAGCTTGCCGTTCATCGGGTGGGTTTATCCGCAAAAGGCGAACGTGTCAGGAACTGCCGGCTTGCGCCAGTATGTTGCGCGTGCGCCGCGACTGGACAATCCAGTTGTAGGCCGCGCCGCCGGCCATCAGCAGCGATGTTCCCAGGAATACCGAGCGCATGCCGAAATGGCCTCCGGCAAAGCCGCCGAGCAGTGGCCCGGCCACCTGGCCGACATATTGCGCCGAGATCGACAGGCCCAGCACATTGCCGCCGACGCCGTCCGGCACGTTGTGGCGGATGACGCTGGTGATGCAGGGCAGGAGCCCGCCCAGCGCCAGACCCATCAGGAAGCGCAGACCGATCAACTGCCAGCCCTCTGTGACGAAGGCCTGCGGGATCAACAGCAGGGCCGAGATGGCAAGCGCGGCGATCACCACGTTCCAGTGGCCGATGCGGTCGGCGAGCTTGCCCAGCCACGAGGCCGACAGGATGGCGCCGAGCGCGGCCGCCGACATTACCACCCCGGCGACCAGCGTCACCCGGCTCTCGTCCTCGATCAGCTGCTGCACATAGACAGTGATGATCGGCTCGATCGACATGGTGGCGAAGGCGAGCAGCATGCCGGTCGCCAGCATGGCGACGACCGGGCGCTTGTCGGGGATCTGCGACCAGCCGCTTTTCGGCTTTGACGCAGCTCCAGTTTTGGCCGCCGCCGGCCGAGGGGTCTCCTTGATCAGGAAGGTCGTCGCCAGGAAGGCGAGGAAGATGACGCCGCCCGACAGCAGGAAGGTGGCGCGGATGCCGATCACCGGCGGCAATGCGCCACCCAGCAGCGGCCCGACCAGGCCACCCGCCGTGATGCCGGCCGAGAGCACGCCCAGCGCCCAGCCGGAACGCTCCTTCGGTGTCTGCATGGCGACCAGGATGGTCGAGCCCGACGAATAGCCGCCGGCAAAGCCGATCAGCAGGCGCAGCAGAACCAGTTGCCAGACGGTTTCGACCATGCCGGTCAGCGACATGCAGATCGCCATGCCGAAACTGGCACGCACCAGCATCAGCTTGCGGCCGTAGCGGTCGCCCAGCCGTCCCCACAGCGGCGCCACAAGGGCGGCCGCGAAGAAGGTGGCACCGTAGGCGATGCCCGACCATTGCACGATCGCGGCATGGCCCTCGGCGCCCAACTGCTCGACATAGAGCGGCAGGAAGGGCAGCAGCAAGGTCATGGCAATGAGCGTGCTGAACGAGCCCGCGAAGCAGACGGCGAGATTGCGCCGCCAGTGGACGTTGTAGCCGCCCTGTTCGCTGCCGTTCTTGCTCATCTCATGCCCGCGCCATGGTGGGGTTGTTACGGATACCAATTTGGGATACCAAGCTGGTATCCGTCATGGACCTCAACCCTGCCGCTGTCAATGCGGCCATACGAACGGAACCGCCATGTCGCAGATGCAGAGCGTCGAACGGCAGCTTCGCGAGATGATCCTCGGTCTTGAGATCGGGCCCGGCGAGCGCCTGACCGAACGCTGGATCGAGAGCCGCTTCGCCGCCTCGCGCACGCCGGTCAGGGCCGCGCTGCTCCGGCTGGAAACCGAAGGGCTGATCTGCCGCGACGGGCGCGGCTGGACGGTCTCGCCGATCAATCTGGCCGAACTCGAACAAATCGCCGTCTATCGCGAGGCGGTCGAGGTGGCCGCCGTCAGGCTGACCTGCGTGCTGGAGGACAGAAGCGCCGTCGACGCCATCGAGGCGATGCTGGAGGCCTGCGATGCAGGCACTCCGCGCGAGGAATGGCACCGCATCGGCATGGATTTCCACATCGAGCTGGCCAGGCTCTCCGGCAATGACTTCCTGTTTCGGGCGGTGCGCGATGCGATGACCAGGCTCTCCCGCGCGCGCTGGCTGGAGGTACGCGACGAGGCGGCACTCGGCCGCGCATGGGCGGAGCATCATGCCGTACTGGCGGCTGTGCGGGTGGGCGATGCGGAAGCGGCGGCGCGATTGCTTTCAGCCCATATCGTCGGCAGCCGCAACCGGCTGGTGACGTCGCTGCGCGACGACCGGCGCGGCCTGCGGGCCCGGGGCTTCGCCGTCGTCGCCGCGTGATCGCGACCATCGCCCTGGACTGAACCGTCACCCGCACAATGGCTTGCGCGGCATTGCGCCCGCCAACCCAGCCGGCTGTCGGCCGGCCGGCGGTGCCGTGCAGTTTGCAGTGTGAAAGTTCGACGGACTGATGCTAAGAGCATTTTGCCCCCAGTCCAGGTGACCAACGATGGCCACGCCTCTCCGAACCGCAGCCAAGGTGTTTTACTACGCGCGCAACTTCGCGCGCGACCTCGCTCCGCAGGCGCTGTTCCGCCACCGGCTGAGGGGATGGCTTGAGCAGGCACGGCGGTCGGACGGCTCGGTCCGCGAGCGGGTGAACTTCTATAACAGGCTGCAGCAGCCCTTTGTGCCGAGCCCGGCAGCGGTGCCGGTCAGCCGGCTGCCGTTCTCGCCGAGCATGTATTATTACGACCTGAAGGAGTTTGCCCGCTATTTTGATCCGGTGCTGCTCATCGACCTCGAATTTGGCGATGTCATCGACGTTCCCAAGATGCCGGCGATCGTCAAGGACCGGCCGATCATGGACGGCAACGGCAATGCGGTGCTGATGAAGCTGGACAAGTTCCGCCACTTCCAGATGCCCGCCGACCGACAGCCCTTCGCCGACAAGCGTCCGCTGGTGGTTTGGCGCGGCGATCTCAACAACCCGATCCGCACGCGGTTCCTCGATGTGGTGCGCCACTTGCCGATCTGCGATGTCGGGACGCCGAAAAAGGACGCGAAGGCCGAATACCAAAAACCCTATCTCACCATCGATGAGCAGCGGCGCTACCGCTACATTGTCTCGCTCGAAGGCAACGATGTCGCGACCAACCTCAAATGGATCATGAGCTCGAACTCGCTCTGCCTGATGCCGCCACCGACTTACGAGACCTGGTTCACCGAAAGCGAGGTCAGGGCCGGTGTCCACTATGTGCAGCTGGCGCCTGACTTCTCCGATCTCGCCGACAAGGTGCGTCATTTCGAAAGGCACCCGGCCGAGGCCGAACGCATCGTCGCCGCCGCCAACGCCTATTGCCGAAAATTCCGCAACGAGCGGGACGAACAGGCGATCTCGCTGCTCGTCCTCTACAAATATTTCGTGCTGAGCGGCCAGGTCAAACCGGATCCCGAAGTCTGGCGCTTCATCGCCGGCTGACCCGTTGCGGCCCCTCAGATATCGCTGCGGTCGAGCACCAGGTCGGCCGGTCCGAAGCGGCCCTTGGCCGTCAGCTGCTGGTGCCAATAGGGGTAGAGGACCGGCGGCCGGCTGACGGCGTCGAGCCGCGCACGCTCGTCGAAGGACAGAGTCAGGCTGGCGGCGGCGATGTTGTCCTTGAGCTGCGCCTCGCTGCGGGCGCCGATCACCAGCGACGAGACGGCCGGCCGGCCGAGCAGCCAGGCGAGCGCCACCTGCGCGCCCGATACGCCCCTGGCCTTGCCGATGTCGACGAGCACGTCGACGATCCGCCACAGCCGGTCTTGGTCGCGGATCGGCGGCTCCGACCAGCCGCCGAGCTGGCGGGCGGTTGGGCTGTTGCGGTCGTACTTGCCGCTGAGCAATCCGCCGGCGAGCGGGCTCCACACCAGCACGCCGAGCCCCTGGTCGACCGAGATAGGCAAGAGCTCGTATTCGGCCTCGCGGGCCTCGAGCGTGTAGTGGATCTGCTGGGTGACGAAACGCGGCTGGTGGCTGCTGTCGCTGATGGCGAGCGCCTTCATCACCTGCCAGCCGGAATAGTTCGAGCAGCCGACATAGCGGATCTTGCCCTGGCTCACCAGCGTGTCGAGCGCGGCAATCGTCTCCTCCAGCGGCGTCACGCCATCCCATTCGTGCAGGAAGTAGATGTCGATAACATCGGTCTTCAGCCGCTTCAGGCTCTTCTCGCACTCGCGGATCAGGTGATGGCGCGACAGGCCCTCGTCGTTGGGACCCTTGCCGATGCGCATGCGCGCCTTGGAGGCGATCAGCACGTCGTCCTTACGCTTGCCGCCCAGAGCCTCGCCGATGATCTCTTCCGAAATCCCGTTCGAATAGACATTGGCGGTGTCGATGAGGTTGATGCCGGCATCGATGCAGAGATCGATCATCCGGCTAGCTTCATTGAGGTCGGTCTTGCCGACCGCCGCGAAGGCGCCGGCGCCGCCGAAGGTCATGGTGCCGAGCGTCAACGTCGAAACCTTCAGCCCGGAACGGCCGAGCGTGCGGTATTCCATTTGAGATCCTCGCGATTGCATTGGGAGAGGCGCCACGAGCGGGCTGCCCGAATGAGAACGCATATTTGTAGGACAAGTTCACCGGTTTGTCGCCCTGTCGCGGCGAGCGGTCGTTCAAATCTCAAGCGACGGTATTGCAATAAAACCGTCATTGCCGGCCTTTATTGAAGTCGGCTCAGGATGGCGCGCGGCAGCAGGGTGTCATCCCACCACACATGGCAGGCTGGCACGCGGAGCAGCACGATGAACGAACTGAAATCGAATTCCGGAGCCAGGGACTGGCTGGAAGCCGAACTCGCCGACACGCTCGACGAGGACTACGAACTGGAGCTATCGGAGCCGGCGCTGTCGCTGGAGATCGCCAAGATCTACAAGGATTCGCATCCGCCTTCGATCGAGCGGCAGCAATATTTCCGTGACCTGCTGCGGCTGCAATCCGAGCTGATCAAGCTGCAGTCCTGGGTGGCCTACCACAAGAAGAAGGTCGTCGTGATCTTCGAAGGCCGCGACTCGGCCGGCAAGGGCGGCGTCATCAAGCGCATCACCCAGCGGCTCAATCCGCGCATCTGCCGCGTCGTGGCGCTGCCGGCGCCGACCGAGCGCGAGAAGTCGCAGTGGTATTTCCAGCGCTACGTGCCGCATCTGCCTGCCGGCGGCGAGATCGTGCTGTTCGACCGCTCCTGGTACAACCGCTCCGGCGTCGAGCGGGTGATGGGCTTTGCCGGGCCGGACCAGGTGGAGGAATTCTTCCACGACGTGCCGGAATTCGAACGCATGCTGGTGCGCTCCGGCATAACGCTGGTCAAATACTGGTTCTCGATCACCGACGAGGAGCAGCAGATGCGCTTCCTGATGCGCATCCACGACCCGATGAAGCAGTGGAAGCTGTCGCCGATGGACCTGCAGTCGCGCGTGCGGTGGGAGCAGTATACCAAGGCCAAGGAAGAGACCTTCGCCCGTACCAACATCCCCGAGGCGCCCTGGTTCATCGTCGAGGGCAACGACAAGAAGCGCGCCCGGCTGAACTGCATCGACCATCTGCTGCAGCAGTTTCCCTATGAGGAGGTTCCGCACGAGGAGATCACGCTGCCCGAGCGCGTCTTCAATCCCGAATACGAGCGCCAGGTGCTGCCGCGCGAGCTTTACGTGCCGGAGAAGTATTGAGCATCTTTTTTCCTTCTCCCCGTTCACGGGGAGAAGGTGCCCGAAGGGCGGATGAGGGGCGGCGCCGACGTCAGCAATTGAGCCTTAGTTCGCCGTCAGCGGCTTGTCGCCAATCTTCAACCGGCAGCGCGGCCCCTCATTGCCCTGCCGGGCATTTCTCCCCGTGAACGGGGAGAAAGAGCTGTAATCACGCCCGCTCAATCACCACATGCGTGGCGAGGGGCGTTGCCACCTGCTCGGTGCAGCGATAGCCAAGGCCGGGCATGTCCAGGCCGGCGAAAAGATGCTCGCCCTTGCCGAGCAGCACCGGCGATACCGCTAGGTGCATCTCGTCTATGAGCTTCTCGTGCAGATATTGTCGGATGGTCGAAACGCCGCCGCCGACCCGCACATCCTTGCCGCCAGCCGCCTCCCTGGCTTGCTCCAGCGCCGAGTGGATGCCGTCGGTGACGAAGTAAAAGGTCGTGCCGCCTTCCATGGCGATCGGCGCCCGCTTGTGATGCGTCAGCACGAAGGTCGGCACGTGATAGGGGGGGTTGTCGCCCCACCAGCCCTTCCAGGTCTCGTCCGGCCATTCGCCGCGGATCGGGCCGAACATGTTGCGGCCGAGGATCCAGGCGCCGACATTCTCGAAGCTGCGCGTGGCGAACGCGTCGTCCGTGCCGGTGGTACCGCCGTCCTTGCCCATCACAATCTTGCGAAAAAAGCGGGTGCCGATCATCCATTTGTGCAGGTTCTCGCCGCCGATACCGAGCGGGTTGGCGAGATCCTGATCCGGACCGGCGCCGAAGCCGTCAAGCGACAGGGTGAATGCACTGACGCGAAGCTTGGACATGCTACCTCCTTCATAACCAGTTGTATTTTGCAAGCAGTTAGTGGTTAGTCTAACTGATTGCGTATTGCAAGCGGTATCTGGTGCGCGGATGGATGCGGATCGCGCCCCGGCAAGTTCAGGAGAATGATCAGTTCGGCGACGGCGAACTACCAACCTCGTCCGCCGTGTCACCGGCAGACATCGTTCCACCGGCGACAAGCTGGCGCTGCAATGCCATCAACATGGTTCTGCCGAGCTCATCGGGTGCCTCGCAATTCGTTGACACTCGATAGGAGTTGTCGACATAGGAACCAAAACCAACCGCCAGCAACTCAACGTCTCCGGCTGTCTCCAGTTGCACCGCCACTTGAAAGAGATGGTCTTGGAGATAGCGAGGGCCATTTGCGTGAAGCGTGGAATCGTCGACCGGCGCCCCGTCCGACACGACGAGCAGTATTTTCCGGCGCTCGGGACGTTTCCGCAGCCGGTCGGCTGCCCATTCGATGGCCTCGCCGTCGATATTTTCCTTGAGCAGGTCCGGCCGCAACATCACCTTGAGAGCATGACCGATACTGCCCTGACGCATATCGTCGGCCTCCCGATAAACGATATGAAGCAGGTCGTTCAGCCTGCCCGGATTTTTGGGCCGGCCATCTGCATCCCAGGTCTGCCGTGAGTACCCACCGCGCCAGGCGCGCGTGGTGAAGCCCAGGAGCTCGACCTTGATGCCTAGCGTCCTCAGGAACTCCTGTGCAATGTCGACGGAAGCGGCGGCGTAGAGCATTTTTTGGCCGCGCATCGATCCGGAGTGATCGACGAGAATGGAAACAACGGTATTGGCGAGGTCGGGCGCCGACGGGCCGTTGCGGATTTCCGCGGCGAGATCAGCCGCCTGAATGAGATGTTTCGTCCTCCAGCCCGCCAGGCCGTTCTCCAGTTCGGCCCATGCGGTGTCGAGCGCGGATTGATGCTTTCCCGAAAGCGGCCCGATAGCACTGGACAGCTTGGAACTCGGCACAATCCAGTCATGGAGCGTGACGTAGGCGTGATAGCCCGGCGTAGTAGTATCGCCGCGTGGGGTGGCAACGAACAATGATTTGAGATGCTTGCCCAGCCCCCGCAGCAATGTCGGCTATCCCTTCAGCATCGCCGCCACTTCTGGCGCGAAATAGGTGAGGATTCCGTCGCAGCCGGCGCGTTTCAGCGCAAGCAGCGATTCCAGCATCGCCTTCTCGCCGTCGATCCAGCCATTGGCGGCGGCCGCCTTGATCATCGAATATTCGCCCGACACCTGGTAGGCGAAGGTCGGCATTTGCAGTTCGTCCTTCAGCCGGCGGATGATGTCGAGATAGGGCAGGCCGGGCTTCACCATCAGCATGTCGGCCCCTTCGGCGAGGTCCTGCTCGGCCTCGCGCAGCGCCTCGTCGGAATTGGCGTGGTCGAGATAGTAGGTCTTCTTGTCACCCTTGAGCAGGCCGGCCGTGCCCACCGCCTCGCGATACGGGCCGTAGAAGGCGGAGGCGAACTTCGTCGCGTAGGACATGATCGCCACGTCCTGAAAACCGTTGGCGTCGAGCGCGTCGCGGATGGCGCCGATGCGGCCGTCCATCATGTCCGACGGCGCGATGATGTCGGCGCCGGCCGCGGCCTGGATGACGGCTGCCGCCGCCACCTGCGCAACCGTCTCGTCATTGACGATAATGCCGTCGCGCAGGATGCCGTCATGGCCATGGCTGGTGAACGGATCGAGCGCGGCGTCGGTGATGATGCCGATCTCCGGCGCCGCATGCTTGATGGCGCGGGTGGCGCGGTTGATGATGTTTTCCGGGTCGAGGATGTGCGAGCCGGTCTGGTCGCGCAGCGAAAGCTCGACATTGGGAAAAGTGGCGATCGCCGGAATGCCGAGCTTGGCCGCACGCTCGGCCTCCTTGACCGCGAGGTCGAGCGACAGGCGGAACACGCCGGGCATTGCGGCGATCGGCTCGCGCACATCCTTGCCGTCGACGACGAAGATCGGCCAGATAAGGTCGTCGACCGAAAGACGGTTCTCCTGCACCAGGCGCCGCGACCAGTCGGCCTTGCGCATGCGCCTCAGCCGCCGGCTGCCGGTGATCTCGTCGACGCTGCGCGCGCCGGCAGGCTTTGCGGGGGTGAATTTGTTCATCGCGTCAACTCTCGTTTGACCGGTTTTAACACGCGGTCTCCCGACAGACCAATGCGACACGATTGTGCCAGGCTGGGCCTAATTCCTCGCCCCCGCTAAAAGCGGGGGAGAGGTGTCCGCGAAGCGGACGGAGAGGGGGCCCTCGTTCGTAGGGCGCTCCCCTCTCC
>NZ_RZOJ01000136.1:0-13621 GCF_003998845.1 Mesorhizobium sp. M4A.F.Ca.ET.022.05.2.1
GATCCGACAGGGCGGGCTGGGCGGCAGGGGCATCCCCGGAATTGGTCAATTGCCCCGGGAACGGCACGGCGGCGGCAGGCGCGTCGACCGACAGGCTCGGCATCGGGCCGTTCATGGCCACCATCACGCCGGTCGGTAAGCCGTCCGACGGATCCGGCCGGTTGTTGCCAGGATGGTATGAGGCAATCAGATACTGGTCGTCATCGCCGTCGAGCGGCGCTCGCCCGACATATTCGACCTTCACCTTGGCCGTGCCGACCTTGTCATAGTCGAGCATTTGCGCGGCTCGCTCCGAAACGTCGATGATGCGGCCTTCATGGTATGGGCCGCGGTCGTTGACGCGCACGATGACCGAACTGCCGGTTTCGAGGTTGGTGACGCGGGCGTAGCTCGGCAGCGGCATCGTCGGATGCGCCGCCGTAAGTTGCATCGTGTCATAGACTTCGCCGTTGGCAGTCAGCCGGCCGTGGAAGGCATCGCCATACCAGGATGCCAGGCCGACCTTGCGGTAGCGCTTGTCTTCCTTGGGATAATACCATTTGCCGCGCACCTGGTAGGGCTTGCCGAGTTGGTCGCGGCCGCCGCCGCGCCGCATGAAGGCAACGCGCGGGCTTGCCTTCACGCCATATTCGGTTTCGGCGAAATACTCCTTCGAGCGCGGCCTCTTGTCGATCATCGCCTTCGGCTGCGGCGTCGAGGTGCAGGCGGCAAGCAGCACCGCCGATATGGCGCACAGTGCAAGAGCTGGAGCGCGACGTAGACGCGGGCGCGCCGAAATCTGCATTGTTATGATGTCCCCTACAGTCTCGCCACCAGCTGAACGTCAGCGGAGCCAAAGCACCTGCCCGACACTTTGCCAGCGACACCCGGATCCCCAATCTCCTTGTGCGCAGGAATTGCTTATCACGGTATTAACCGATTGTGGTCGGAAGGCGGCGAGATTGTGGCAAGGCCTGTACCGGCGTGGCCGTGAACGCCGAGCGAGGCAATGCCAGCGACTTGATTGGCCAGTTGACCGCTGCCATCGCAGCAAAGGCGGAACAAAACTATGGCGCCGGCGTAGTCCCGGCGCCTCGAAGGCTCTCAGACCGGCCCACAGTCCAGAAGGTGCTTGGCGCCAACGCGCTCGTCAGGCCGGCGGTTGCTGGGAAGACGGAGCCACCTGCGCCGTAACGTGCGACAGCCTCTCGCGCTTGGTCAAAATCGGCTTTTCGTAAATCTTCTTCATGATTCCCTTTACCCCGAAAGATCCACTACGCCACAGATTGGTCGGGCGTGTGCCACATTGTCAATCAGGCTGGGCCGATTTGGCGGGATACTGTTGCATTTCGGCAAATATATCGAGCGACGATCCGACGCGGGTGGCAGGTCTTGGCGCCACGCACTAGGGAAGTGCGGTGGAAATGACCTCCCGCGTCTGGCGCGCCAAAAAACATAGACACCCCAGTGATTGGCACGATAGAGGGATGGCCGAGCAGTTTAAGGCCACGGTCTTGAAACGTGGTGAAAGCTTTCCCGCCTGTTATCAGCGGTCTTGAATAGCCGGCGCCAAATGAACAGCCCGCAACCTGCGGCAGCAGGCGCATCGGAACGCCTCACGCAAAATTTGAACTCGATTCAAATAGCGGAAGGCGCTTCCGTTCCATTAGCCAGTGCTGATTTAGAAATCTGCGACGTATTAACCGTTCGTAGACCGCGCTGTCCTATTCTGAGACAGCGCGGTCAACCAACTACCCCTGGCTGCGCAGGCGGCTCCGGCTACCCACCCCCAACGCCGGTCGGAGCCGCCACCCTCTCTTTTGATACCAGCGATGGTTGAATTAACTGTTACCACACGTACTTTCTAACGTGCTCTCCCGATCGCTAGACTTTTAGGGAATCGCCGGCGCTCCCAAAACCCCTGTCCGATTTGGCGATCCCTGACGTCTGGACTCAACCGCCGAATGACGCATCCTGGTTCTTGGGGGCAAGGGACGAACGGCGAAAGCTTGCGTTTCGGCAAATGTACAGGCCGGCGCGGTTGACAGGTCTTCGCGCCACGCACTAGAGCAGTGCGGTGCGGTGCGGTGCGGTGCGGTGCGGTGCGGATGATGCCAACAGCAGGATCCGAAGGTCAACACAGGCACCAAAGTGATTGAAAGATCACGATGGAGGGATGGCCGAGCGGTTTAAGGCACCGGTCTTGAAATTCGCTTGCAGCCGTCCCGGCCTACCCCGTCCAGTCCCTCACAGTCCTTAGTTTTCAACGCTCCGGCCCCGCGCCGGCTTCAACTGTCCCGCCCTATGCCAGCCTGTGCGACCGAGTTCGGTAGCAAAATGGTAGCAAGACGTTCTGGCCCCGTTCTAGTCGTTACTGTCGCTGCCGGCGATGTACGGAATGCGTTGCCGCTCCCATTCGTCGCGACCCTGGCTGCACGGCTCCGGCCAACCGAGGCTGCGTTCCGAGTCGCCGCCCTCTTCAATGTCGCTGTTGTCTTGCTCGCGGTCATCGGTGCCGACGACTTCGATACCGCCCGCAAGCCACGGCTCCAGATCGGCGTCGGGCTCCATCAGATCCAACAGAGCTATCAGGCGCTCGATCTCGTCTTCGACGGCACGGCGGACATTCTTGCCAAAGGCGACCGGCGCGTTCATCCCCGCACCGCCTTCCGGCGTGCACGTCCCGCCTGCTGTCGCGCGACCGCTCCTAGGCGATCGACCAGCGCCGCCTCGTCGCGGGCGATTGCCAGCGCCGTTTCAGGAGTGCCGCCGCCATGCTGCCGCAACCAGTCCTGTTTCCATCGAAGGTGACGAACGGCTTCGGCGGGGATGAATACCTGTTTCAGGCATTCGACCCGCCATGCTTGGAAGGCCTTCTCTGCGAGCCGGCTCGCTTCGGCGGCCTCCGGGCTTCCTTTGCCCAATGCGTGCGCCACGAGTATGCGCCGAAAGTCCGCGGTCATACGAAAATGATGGGCCAGCTCGATCTGCATGCGGCCAGTCCACCAGTCGCTGGCGGGCTTGATCCAGACCAAGAGTTCGGCGAGTTCGTCCTTGGCGCCCGGCGCCGGCCGAAGGCAGAATTGAACTACCTCGCCCATGGTCACGCCTCCTCGCACAGCGACGTCATGCAGGCGACGAGGTCGTCACCGTCGATTTCAACGCCGAGGCGGTGATAGACGCGGATGATGCAGGCAGCCTTGGCGCGAACATCCTCGATGGTCTGGCAGCGCAGTTCCATCACGGCCTGGAAGGCAGCGCGCGCTTCAGCGAAGGCTTGATCGGTCTGGTCAGACGCGTCGTGATACCCGCTTGCGTCGATGACGGCTTCCTGCCCTCGGAGCCACGCCAAGCCCTCTGCGCCTTGCGCCTCCATGTCGCGCATCCATCGCTCATAGGCGGGCCGGTTCATGAGACCACCCCCAAAGGACTTTTCAATCAGCTCCCGCCTGCTCTCGATTTCGGCTTCTAGGGCTTTTGAGGTGCGGAAAATGATCGGGACGTGTGACCAACGAGAAGCGACGCCGCTAGGCGTCTTCCATTCAGGGAACAATGCATCCCCGAGAGCTTCGGCGATCGAGGCCTCGCGAGCCTCGCAGATGCAAAGGCGATTTTCCGCCGCATGGCAGGCTGACAGAACGTTTTGAACGGTTGAGGCCTGCGGCTCATTAGCGACAACGGGTGATGCCGTCACGGCGGCAGCAGCAATGCCACCGGTTAGGAAGGCGAGCGCCTTGCGGCGGTTGATTGCGGGCAAACCTTCGGCGGTTGCCCGAACAGTTGTGTTCGGCATCACATTCTCTCCGTACTGGTTATCGGAACTGATTTACTATGTTTGATAACCTAGAAGCAGGCATAGAGGTTGTCAATGGTTTCTAGGTATGGTAACTAGAAACACCAATTTGAGAGGGACGGATGCTCACTACGGGAAATCAGCTCAAGGCCGCCCGCGCACTGGTCGGAGTTGAACAAAAGGAAGTGGCTGAACTTGCTAACGTCAATGTCAACACGATCCGCAGCATGGAAGCTGCCGGCGCCGGGCCAATTGCCGGCCGAGCACAGAACGTCCAGGCAGTCCAGCGCGTGCTGGAAACTCGCGGGGTCGAATTCCTGAACCATGGACGCCCTGGCGTTCAACTCCGGCAGACCTAGGCTCTGCTAGAGCGACTCAGACGTCTCTGTCATTGTCAGCTTCAGGCGGCGGGCTCTCGAGCAATGGAGAGCGCTGTGACCGATGCCGAACGAGCTGAAAAAAAACGCGAGCAACGACGCGCCTACCGCGCGCGCAATCCCGAAAAAGTCCGCCTATCTCGGCAAAGATATTTAGCAAAGCCAGGTACACGCGAAAGGCAACACGCTGCCGACAAAAGATATAGAGAAAAGCACCGGGACGCTCTTATAGCGCGACAGGCCCAGTATCGGTTGAGGTATCCGGAAGCAGCTGCCGCATCCACAAAACGATACCATGACAAGAATCGCGCGGAGATAAACGCCCGCCATCGTGAGGTTTATCGTCTCGACCGCGACAAAATCCTGGCACAACAGAGGGCCGCATATGCCCGCAAGCGGTCGATACTGCAAGCGAACCACTCTCCCGAAGCCCTGATGAAAGCCGTTTATGCCGCGATCCCGGCTGCCTTGCCGAAATTCATCCGAGATGAGGTTGCCGGGGAGATGATGCTGGCCGTGCTCGAAGGCAAGCTGCAGATGGACGGCATCCGCAGAAGCGTGGCGGAACATCTCCGCCGGTACAACAAGGTCTATGACAGGTTCAAGTTTCTGTCGCTGGATGCGCCCATGGCCGGCACAGAGGATCTTCGTCGGATCGACACGTTGACCGACGAAGATTCGGTCTTCAGGTTTGCAATTTGAGCGCAGGACGAAGTATGGCCATTCCGATCTACATCGCCGCCATCACCGCCTCGATGCTTGCCGGCGCGATCTGGCGATACAGGCAGCGCGATATGATGGGCATGGCTGCCTGTCTGCTAATGGCCGGCATGGGCGCCTACATGCTGTGGCACTAAAGAGAAACCCGCTGCCGAGGGGACAGCAGCGGGCTTGGCTTCAAGGCTAGCCGGAAGAGGGGATTGGGACACAAGGGCATCCGGCCAGCCCTTTCAACGAGGGTGGCGATCGTTTGTTCCCAGGCCGTTCGCATATATTAGCAATCTCTTGACTAAACCCGCGCTCGCCCAGAATCGGCCTGCATCAGCGCTGGGGCTTTTTAACCTCCAGAGGTAACGCTACAGGGCCTGTAGCCATTCCCCTACGGCTGGGTAGTGCTTCAATGGTTGGCCTTGCCGGGATGTCCTGCCGCTGCCATTTGCTTGTTGAAAGCTGCGGCCTCTTGCTCCGTTTCGAATGGACGGGCGGTAGCCGTTCCATCGGGAGCGATGACTACAGCCATGTATGGCAGGCCGTTCGCTGGTGGGTGATAGACGGCATAGATCGTGCTGCGCTTCATTCCCTCATGCTACCGGGACTCAAAGACCTCGCCTAGCCTTGCGTTGAATTCAAAAGCCGATCCCGGTGAGCGACGTGCAGAAGCTGCATCTGCTCGAACAGGGTCAAAAGGTCTTCGGCTAAGTCTACCCTGAAGCCCTTATGGTGGAAGTCGGCAACAATCTCCCGCTGGCGCGCAATATGTCGCTCGCCCAAAAGCACATGCTGCTCCAGCATCGCCAGAACGGTTTCCTTCATCGCTAAGCGATATCAGATTTCTCGCGCTTGTTATAGGGACCGCGCTTGCCTGGCTTCGGCGGCAATAGCGCCGCCGGGCCGCTTTCACCTTTCGGGACGGCGGACGTTTCAAACATGGTCCGTACTGGTTTCTGCAACTGCGATTCAGACATCTGAGCAAGCTGTAGCATGATGCCATCCGTGAAGCGGAGCGCCCTATTGAACGCTCTGTCGCGGCAACGATCCGGAGAGCCTTGAGATAGCGCATCCGGTTTCCGAACAGCGTAGCCATCGCTTGCACCCCTGCATTCATAGGCGCTTCGGTCACCGGCCCAAAATAGGAGCCAAATTTTTGAAATTCAAATTGAGACTTTGTGAGCGGGGCTCCGATGCGCAAGACGCGCAATGTCAACACTCATCGGTTGAATGTGAGTAGGAAGTCCAGGTGCATTTCAAGTTCGCCTTGCACCGCCTCGAAGTCTTGCAATAGACCTCGGGCCATCTCGGTCCGGTGGCCGCCGAGCGTCATCTCATCGATGAGTTTGCGCTGGCGAGCAATGCGTGCCCTGCCTTCGCGAACGTGCCGTTCTCCCCTTTCCACCTTGGTCTCGGTGCTCATGCTGAGACAAGGCGGCTGATGTCTTTAGGTTCCGCCGCCCAAACGGAACATTTGCTCGCTCCTGGAGTTGGTCGGCATGGACACTTGGACTTCCCTCGATATCAGCGCGGCTGCCATGAAACGGGCGCAAAAGCTTCGCGAGGAAAATGACCGTGTCCGGAAGCAGGCGGAAGCGGAACTGGCCAGGGCTCGCGAACTGATTTCCGATATTGCCGAGCTTCTGGATACTCGCGGCCTGAGGCGCTGTTGAACCGGGCGGGAAGTCACCGGGGAAGACACCCACAGCCCGGCTCGCTTTATCGAGGTGACACAGGATTTCGCGGGCCGGGCCATGCACCGACATCGAGGAGGTGTCGAAGCCCCGTTACAGTGCGCCCTGTCTAGGCAGCCCGCAAGGTATGCCTTTGGGGAAGGTGAACTCGAGCTCGCCTCACGTCCCAATTGGCGACTGAGGTCCGATGGCCGCACGCATAGGTCTGAGCACAGGAAACAACGGCCCGCCAGTTCATTGGTAGCAGTCGCAGGAGATTATCCCCTCCATCTGCGGTAACCCTGAACTGCCCGCCGCTAACTCCTTGGCGGCGGGCCTTTTGGATCTGCTGGACGCCTTGAGGTTGGTCGTAGTTGGTGGCAGAATAATAGGGTAAGGGACGGCAAATTGAGGGCTGCCGTTATGCCGTTATCGCGTTACAGCGGAGTATTCGAACCCCCTGACTTGGACTTGCTCCAGCGGGTGTTTGACCAAGTGTGCATCGAACGCAGCTTAGCCCAAAAAGACAAGGAACAGAGGGAAGGCCTCGCTGCGGAACTCGTCAGCGTTTACCGTAACGGGATCACGGACGAAGGCGAACTGTTGCAGGCACTTTCTAAGCGCCGCTTGGCTTAGGTCGCCGCCGTAGTTTCGGCTTGTCCGCCTGGTGCCGATGATCGAAGCCTATTCTATATCCCGTTATGTCGGCCTATAATTGCGGCCGCCGACAAACGTCCCCCTATGAGTTTGCCGGTAGGCCCGGCGGGCGAACCCCAAGCCCCACACCCCCGACCGCTGGGCCGCCTCCATTTTTGTCGTTACATTCCGCTCGCCGATTCCTGAAGACGGCGTATAATCCCCAGGTCGCCCGCACCAAACAGGGGCTACGCGGGCGGGTGGGATGCTTTGGCCTTATGTGCGGGGTAGGCTATGTCACGCGACAAGGTATCGTCACTCGACAGCGACATCCTGCGAAACGCCCTTCGCCGAGCGATTATGAAGAGCAAATCCCCGAAAGCCGATGGCGCGACTTCGCCGCGCAAATGGTCCGCGATTTCACCGGCTTCGAGACCGTTGATCTTGACTTTGTGGAATGGATCCTGAACGGGTCGATGGCAACCAAATACCTCGATCATCGGTTGGAATGCCCCTACTGCCTCACCATCCGGCTGAGAATTCCCGATGACGCTCGTCCCGAGACGCCGATTTCTTGCGACGATTGCGGCGAGTATCTTGGCACCTGGGATGAGCTACAAACCGACTTTGAGAAGCAAGGCGGCCACAACGGTGTTTTTCGTCTCGAAAAGGGCCGCATCCAGCGGATCCGCTAGTGCCGGGCCGGCAACCGTCTAGTGTCGACCTTTCAGGAACCTAGCCTCGCGAAGCAGCGAATTCCAATCGGTTCCAACCAGCTCGATCAGCTGCTTGGCCTCTTCCTCCTTGATGCCAGTCTCCCTCGTAAGTCGCTCTGCCAGCAGCTTTAGATGGGCTTTGCGATCATCCCCATTGTCGATTGCCGGGCACATGGGTTCCTCCAATGAAGAGGAACCGCTGAAGCTAGCTTTTGTTTCGAGCGCTCGGCTCGCCTAATCTACGCGAGGGCACCGCGCACTCTGGCTAGCGCCCCTACTGGGAAGCCCATGACCAGTCGTGTAGCCCGATCCATGCCGTCGCCATGATCAACGTGGCGAGGATGGCGTACTCTGCTATGGTTTGACGTGAAGGCATCTCTGCTTAGTACGGTCCAAGCATGAGTTTTCGCTTAATTCAGGGTCCGGTCCCAATGAAAAAGCCCGCCACGATGGAGGGGCCACGGGCGGGCTTTCAATGAGGGCGGCTACATTCCTGAGAAATCGACCGCTAAGGGAATAATATACCATGGGGTGGGATGGTTCCAGACAATTTTAAAGATTGGTGTCCTCGCCCACATATCGCCCGCCGGCACCATCACGAAAACCACGGCGCGGCCGAAACCAATGATGGCCGACTTCGTTCTATGTGATCCCAGGCACCGGCGGAGGATCATTTGGGCAAGCAATTGAACAGCAGCGACCCGGACTCGGACCAGTTTCCGTATGAGGTCGATTTTTTTGCAGCGAAGCACGGCATTCCAAGACGCGTGAAGTCATCCTGCACTCCAATGGCCCATCTCGCCATCAATGCGACGCAGCCGCGGCGGCCTATTTGCAGGTCATGCAATGGCGTCAACGGCCACGGCCAGTTACGAGTTGATCCGTCAGTTCTCTGACAATCCTGAAACCATACATTAGCACTCACTTGCGAACCTATTTGCCGTGTCGGAGTTGTATCGGCATGGCGAAGGGCAGCATCAAAGTCGGCGACGAGGTCGCAATCACCGCTACTGTGCGCAAGCGCGTCACAGAGGACCGGATCGCCGTATTGATCCCTTCCTACCACCAGCCGCATTCGATCGTAGATCGGTCGCCAAACGTGAGCAGCGGGCAGAAGATTGAGCTGGTGGGCGACGTCACGCATGTCGACGAGGACAGAGTGACGGTGAACCTTGGCGTTCCAGTCACGGTCAAGCTCAACACGGTGCGGCTTGTCACCAGCTACGTGGCGCCGAAACGGAAGACGACATGAGCCATTGAAGAAGGTAGGAGATTACTCCCGCTATCGCCGGGCGCCGACCTTAAGGGCGCCTTTTCAAAATGCCAAATATTGCGGGCGGGACGTTCGCGAAAGCATACGCTAATATTATAGGACGAATCGTCAACTTAGGAGGCGCATCATGGATTCGCCAAGCAAGCTGGAGAACTTGCGCTTTGTTGCATCCCTGCTGGGCGTAATCCGCCATCGGATGCGTGAGGATGGTGAAGATCTGCTGACGTACCTAATAGACATTGCGTATCTGGAGGCTAGCGATCGGCTGAAACAAAAAAGCCCGCCGGCCGAAGCCAGCGGGCCGGTCCCACGCACCTGATGTCTCAGGTCGGTGGAAGCGGCCCGGACAGGCTGAATGCGACCACGGTCGAGAGCTTCGCTTTCTTCGCTAGTGAAGGCTTCACATATGGTTTCTTTGTCATGCAGTTCACCGTGTTTGAATCGATGCTGTCATCGCCATGCGGCCTTCCGTTGTCAATACGAAAAAAGGCCCGCCATCCAATCGCCCCCGCGCTCGCCCGAACTTTGAGAAGCAAGGCGGGAGCGGCGGTGTTTTCCGTCAAAGATACAGGAAGAATCCAGCGACCCGTTAAAATGGAGAACCCGCGCCCTCTCGGCAAAGGACGCGGGCCGGTGTTTCCACCCAGTCTGCGAAAGCTTTGAGGGGAACAATCGCAGACACCTTTTCAACAGCGCTTCGTCGGATTTGTTCCAAGAGCGGCGCGCCAGGGCATCCCTTTCGCTTTCTAGGGTTTCGCATTATGTTCCGCGCCATGTCGCGAACCACCGTCCTTCAGCTAATCGCAGCGGTGATCACCATTGCCGTCCTGACCGCCATCCACCAAGGTGCCGACTGGTTTCTAAGCCGTTTGTCGCTCGACTTTAGCCTTGGAATGATGTTCGGAATGTTCCTGGTGCTGCTGGTCTGGATCTACGAAGACCGCAAGCAACGCCGTTCAAGGGCGACCGACGGCGTCCGGTCCGCTGAGCAGCAGAGCGCGCGCCACACGATCGACCTGTGACTGCTGAAGCCTAGATCCCTGGCCAACCCGCATCAGCGCATCGAGCACGGCGCTCTGCTGCGGGCCGCCTGTGAGGCTGCGAGCCATATCGGTAATTGCCTTGTCGTTCCCGCCGTTCCGCAGCGCGTCGATGATGGTCTCTACAGCTCGAGTACCCGCCGCGCGTGCTGCGCCACGCGCGCCGCCGGCAATAAAGCCCTCGCGCACGCCGAAACCGCTGCTGCCACCGCCGTCGATGGCATCTCTGGCCGCGATGCGCGCCGCCGTCTCGGAATTGCGCGTGACGATGTTCGACGTGTCGGCAAAGAGCTTTTCGCGGTCGAGCAGATCGATAATCGCCTTTGCCCGGTCGGAGCCAAACAAGGTCGACAGGCGCGCCCGGTTCCAATCCCCTTCCCCCTTGATCAGGCGCTGAAGCGCGACGCGGTCGTTCGCGTTGGTGCCTACAATGCGCTCGATCTCCGCGCGGGCGCCCTCACGAAGGCGAAGCGGCACGGCCGACGGACCCACCTGCAAACCTTGCGGCAGCGCGGCTTGTCTGACTTCCTCGGCGAGTTCGTCGGGCCGCGGCGCTTCCCGGCCGCTGGAAAGCACCGTCTGGCCGCGCTGAACGGCGTCCTTCTGGCGAGCTAGCTCGGCGTACTTCGCATCCACTTCCTTGATGCCGGGCACCGCGGCACGAAGTTCATCATCGATCGCCTGGCGTGCGGTCTGAAGGGCGTTCAGGGCGTTGCTCCCCTGCGTGGTTTCCAGCAGGTCATCGACGGCGTGCCGCGCGTTCAGCAGCGTCCCGGCGTCGCTGATCAGCCCAGGCTCGGGCAGCGGCTGACCGCCGGAGCGAGCGCGGGCTATTTCGTCGGGCGTCGGCGTGTAGTTGAGCATGTTCCGAACCCGCAGAACGCCCTTTTGCGCCTCGCCGCGCAGCGTCTGGGCCTCGGCGTCGAGATAGCGGGCGATTGGTGCAGAATCGACCAGTGAGGCCTCGCGCAAGGCTTCCCTATATTCCGGCTGTAGACTTGCCTGGTTGCGGGTCGCGCGGTCGATGATGCGCGACGGCGTAGGAGCCTCGCCAAGCGTCTCGTTGAGGCTGGACCGGATGCGCCAGTTGGCGTCGGCATCGCGCGCACCAATCGCGCCGCGAACGATGGCCTTGCCTTCTCCAGGCGTTGCCGCGATGGCGCCAGCGGTATGACGCAGGTTCGGGCCGAGATCCATCAACATGCCATTGTCGCCGAGCTGCGCCAGTGCGCCGGGCTCTACGGCATCCTGTCGGACAGCGCTCGCCAGAATCTTGGTGGCGCTCTTGTCCAGGCCAAGCGCCTTGGCAATGGCGCTGAGCTGAACCCGGTCGGCGACGGCCTTGACGCCCTTGCTGACAAGCGGAGCGACAAATGGGGCGGCAAAGCCTGTCAGAGCACCGATGCCTGCTCCAATACCTGCTTCTTTAAGGTTGCCGCCTGACCGCACGGCTGCATCCGCACCGTTAATAGCTGCGCCGGAACCTGTGCTGGCCAGCAACCGCAACGGGGTCGACGCGACTCCGATGCCGAACAATTCAGGCGCTGCGGCCATCGCCGGAAGCGTGCCGGCCACGGCGCCCGTCACGTTGCCGGCAGTGCGCGCGATCGGGTGCGCGGCACGGCTTTCTTGCTGGATGTCGGTCATCTCCTGGTTGACCTCGGAAGCAGGCTCCCCGGTCAGCAGCGAGCCGATACCCGCCGCCGTGGCAGTCAGGCCCCTGTCGACATAGGGGCCGGCAATCGGAATGCCTTGGCCGATCGCATTGAGGAACGTTCCCGACGCGCCCATGGCGCGGGGAGAGGCAATTCCGGGCGCGTCGTGACCGCTCCCCGGTTCGGGGCCACCAGCATCCATGATCTTTTGAGCAGCGGCCATGCCGGCTTTCGCGCGGGCATCCGCCGCGGAAACATCAGCGTTTGCTGACGGCAGAGACTTGGCAATCTCTTCGACCGCCGCATTCTGCTGCTCGGGCGTCATCGACAGGAACCCCTCGTCTACCTGTACCTTGCGGCCTTGGATGTTGAGCGTAGGCATCAGGGTTCAATGCTCCACTTCAAGCCGTTGCTGGTCGTGCCGCCACCGGTGCCCGCGTTGCCAGCCGGCGCGGAACCGCCACCGCTCTTGATTGCGTCGACCATCTGCCGGATACGCGCCAACTTGTCGTCGAGGGATGCTTTCGCCTCGCCAGGCTTTGGCGTCAGGATGGCCGCCTGGTTCTCGACTTCGGCCGGCGCCGCCGTCGCGCCGGACACGCTGTAGAGGTAGGATGCGATGATGGTGCGCAGCGAGTTCGACGCTCGCTGATACTCGGGCGATTTCAGGTACTCGGCGCCAAAGTCGGAACCGCGCGGAATAGCTGACAGGGCCTGATCCGAGGGATTGGACAGGGCCGAGAAGTTTTTTTCGACAATCTGTAGTTCCGGCGCGACCACAGAATACAGCTTGTTGTCGCGCTGCTGCTGCTCGTTCAGCGGCTTCTGTTTCGCGCCCGTGAGAGGCAGGATACCAGCATTCTCGCTTGCCGGCGGATTGGCAGCGTGCGGGCTGGTCGGTGCCGGGCTCGCCGGTGCGGTCGGTGCTTCCGGCGCAGGCGTGGCGGCCTTGGGCGTCACAGGCATTGCCGGGCCACCAGCGGACGCCTGGCCAAACACGCCCTGCGGCGTCAGGAACAGCAGTTCACCATTCGGGCCGCTGATCGTCTTGCCGGCGGCAAGCTGCTGCGCCTGGTCAACCGTGAGGCCGCCACCGTCCATCAGGCCGTTGAGCGCCTGAGCCTCGACGGAATTGCCGGTGAACCGGAACTGGCCGGCGTTCTCCCCGCCGATGCTGACAGCACGCGTTTCGCCGGTGCGCTTGTTGTACAGCGTCCGCTCATCGAGCTTTTCCCAATCGGTCTGCTGGCCGGTGTAAACGGGTTCGTGCGTCTTCGGATCGACCAGAACACCACCCACCTCGATCGGCTTGTTCTGCTCGGCCGCGAACTTCTCCCGATCGAAATCGAGGCGCGCCTTGTCACCGGGCTCGACCTGCGGGTTGCGCAGCTTCTCGACCTCCAGCCGGTTCTTTTCCAGTTCGAGCTGGTTGGCAGGGTTCGCCTCGTCGAGCTTCTGCTTCAGCATCAGGTTTACGACGCCGCGCTGCTGCTCGGACAAACGAGGATCCTGTGAGGCCTGCAAAAGTTGCTGCACGCTCGGGCCACCGGAGGCGGGGCTGGCCTGTGCGACCGTCTGCGCCGCCGCTGCGGGCTTTGCAGCCACCGGAGGCGGTTCTGCCGCGCGCGGCGACTGGACAGGCTGTGCGACCGCCGCTGGGCCGTCCGGCGCCGGACGCTTGTTCAGCGCCGCCGACACGCCCGCGCCCGGTTCGAGGCTCGCCACGTTAACCGGCGCGGCATCGGCGAAACGCGATGCGAAGGAATTGGCC
>NZ_RZOJ01000137.1:0-13601 GCF_003998845.1 Mesorhizobium sp. M4A.F.Ca.ET.022.05.2.1
GGCTGACCGCGGCGCTGCGGCGGAAATTGCCGGCCACCTGCACGCCCCAGGGCTTGACGTTGATCGAGGCCATGGCAACGGTTTGCGACATGATCACCGGCAGCTTGCGGCAGGCGGCGGCGAAGCTTGCCTTGGCATCGAGCGGCTCGATCTTGCCGGCATAGGAGGCATCCGAGAATTTGTCGACCGGCTCGCCCATGACGTCGAAGACGTAGCTCTCGGTCTCCATCGGCAGGAAGCCGCCGGAGCCGAGCCAGCGCGACACGCGGTTCTCGCCGGCGTTGTAGGCGGCGGCCGCCAGGCCGAGATTGCCGTAGCTAACCTTCATTTCGGCAAGGTATTTCGCCGAGGCGGGAATAGCCTGCTCGATGTCGAAAGGGTTGGCCAATCCCCGCATCTTTGCCGTACCCGGCATGAACTGGGCAATGCCTTCGGCGCCAACGGGGCTCACCGCATTGGGATCGAACCGGCTCTCCTTCCAGATCAGCCGGGCGAAGAAATCCTTAGGCAGGCCGTTGCCGACGGCGTGCGCCTCGATCAGATTGCAGACCTTGCCGATGAGCCGCTGCTTGGCGGACGGCGGCGGATCGGCTTGTGCTGTTGCAGCCCAGCCCGCCACGCAAAACAGGATCAGCGTCGCCCTCAGGAAACGCCGCATCAGGTCTACTCCGCAGCGGCTTTGCCGCGTCCGTAGCGCTGCTCGATATAGTCGGTGACCATCTTCTCGAAATCCTGGGCGATCGAAGGACCGCGCAGGGTCGCCGCCTTTTTGCCGTCGACGAACACCGGCGCCGTCGGCGTCTCGCCGGTGCCGGGCAGCGATATGCCGATATCGGCATGCTTGGATTCGCCGGGACCGTTGACGATGCAGCCCATCACCGCGACCTTGAGGTTCTCGACCCCTGGATATTTCTCGCGCCACACCGGCATGTTCTTGCGGAGATCGGCCTGGATGTTCTGGGCGAGTTCCTGGAATACCGTCGAGGTGGTGCGGCCGCAGCCGGGGCAAGCCGCGACGATCGGCACGAACTGGCGGAAGCCCATCGTCTGCAGCAGTTCCTGCGACACCTGCACCTCGCGCGTGCGGTCGCCGTTCGGCTCCGGCGTCAGCGAGATGCGGATCGTGTCGCCGATGCCTTGCTGCAGCAGGATGCCCATGGCAGCCGACGAGGCGACGATGCCCTTCGTGCCCATGCCGGCCTCGGTGAGGCCGAGATGCAGCGCATGGTTGGAGCGGGTGGCGAGCTCGGTGTAGACGGCGATCAGGTCCTGTACGCCGCTCACCTTGGCCGACAGGATGATCTTATCGCGGCCAAGGCCAATCTCTTCGGCCATCTCTGCCGACAGGATCGCCGACTGCACGATCGCCTCGCGGGTGACCTCCTGCGCGGTGAGCGGAAAGCCTTGCGCCTGGTTCTCGTCCATCAGCCGCGTCAGCAGTTCCTGGTCGAGCGAGCCCCAGTTGACGCCGATGCGCACCGGCTTGTCGTATTTGATCGCCATCTCGACGATCGCGGCGAACTGCCGGTCCTTCTTGTCCTTGAAGCCGACATTGCCGGGATTGATGCGGTATTTCGCCAGCGCCTCGGCGCAGGCCGGATGGTCAGCAAGCAGCTTGTGGCCGATATAGTGGAAATCGCCGACCAGCGGCACATTGATGCCGAGCCGCGCCAACCGGTCGCGGATGGCGGGTACGGCGGCGGCGCTTTCGTCACGGTCGACGGTGATACGCACGATCTCGGAGCCGGCGCGGTGCAGCGCCGCGACCTGGGCGACCGTCTGATCGACATCGGCAGTGTCGGTGTTGGTCATCGACTGCACGACGACAGGCGCGCCGCCGCCGACGATCACGCCGCCAACGTCGACGCCGACCGATGCGCGGCGCGGGAAGGGGGAAGAAAAATATCCGGTCATGCCGGCACCTTTTGCTCAGAGCATAGCGTGCTCAAGGGTCCGGGCATGAGGTGGAGGAGCAAAGATGGCTTGTCAATGGCAATGGGTGGGCGAAAAGCCGCAATCGGCGCGGCGGCGATGCGACCGTTGCGCACCGCCGTGGCCGACTGCTGAGCCAATTCACATGTCGAGATGAATGGCGGGAGCAGTCTAGACGGCGCCCGATGCACGCAATTCGCGTGCCTGAAGCGACCGGATCTTCTGTCGGGACAAAAAACAGAACATCTCCGGTGACAGGACTGCCACCGGAAAGATGATAGCGCGCCGAAGGCGGCGCGGCTTTTGTTAGAGGAGCGTCAGTGCGTCGTCGGTTTCGCCTTCAGCTTTTCAATCTCGTCCTTGATTGCCAGCTTGCGCCGCTTGAGATTCACGATTTCGAGGTCGTCGACCGATGGATGGTTCATCGCATCGGTGAGCTCGCGTTCGATGTCACCGTGTTTCCGCTGCAACTCATCAAGATGGGATGCAAGAGACATGATTGGTTCTCCCTTTCATGGTTTCCTCGATTGCAGCCGCCAAAATGCGCCCACCGCCAGTCCGCATCTGTGACAGCACGATGACACTTTGCCACCAACCAATCCCGATGTCGAATACCCTGTGGTAGCATTCCACGACAATGTGAAATGTGATATGAGCGGCGCGCCGGTTGCAAAACCCCACCGGCCCCGCCCAATCAGGCCCATCTCTTGGGCGCCGCAGACGTGCAGACGGTAGAGAATGTCCGAACAGGAACAGGCCGAGATCCGGCTCGAATTTTCCCGCCTGAAGCAGGAACACGCCGATTTCGACGCCGCCATCAATGCGATGATCGCAACCGGCTGCGACCCCCTGCAGATTCAGCGCATGAAGAAGAAGAAACTCTTCCTCAAGGACCGGCTGATGGCGCTGGAAGATCGCATCATCCCCGACATCATCGCCTGACCGATGGCCGGGCCTCGCGGCCCGATCGGCTCACGCCGCGATCGACAGCCGTGCCGCGCGCTCACGCAGAAGGGCGATGAGTTCGCCTGTCCGCTCCTCGGATGTGTCTATCGGAACGACCAGGCACATCGTTGCCTCGACCTTGCCCGGCGCCGAAAAAACCGGCGCGGCCAGGCATTTGGTGTAGGCGTCGACGAGCCCTGAGGTCACGCAATAGCCCGTGGCCCGTGCCTTGCCGATGTCGTCGATGAAATCGTCGAGTTCGAGCTTGCGGCCGTCCGGCAGAATGAGGTCGCCCTCGGTAATCATGGCTTCGATCCGGCCCCGTTCGAAGCCCGCAAGCAGCAGCCTGCCGGAAGCGGTCCAGGGGAGCGGTATCTGCAGGCCGGTGGCCGAGCTGATGCGGAACGGCCTCGTGCCGGGACTGGAATGGATGATCGTGTAGCGGCCGCTCTGCAGCATGCACAATTCGGATGTCTCGCCCGTCTCCTGTGACAGGTTGTCGACCTCCTGGCGGCCCCTCCGCAGCAGGTCGTTGCCGCGCACATAGTCCATTCCATAGAGATAGAGCTTCTTGCCGAAATAGACGCGGTTGCCGTCACCGGCCATTTCCAGGAGCCCCGCGTCGACCAGCGAGCGCACCAGCGTATAGGTGGTCGAACGCGGCGCGTTCACGCCCTTGGCGAGATCGCCGATGCCGATCGCGCGCTGTGTCGTGTGCAGGTACTCCAGGATCTCCAGCACCCGGTTGAGGCCTTTCTCGCGTGAGACCTTGTCCTCGTTCGGACTCTGCCGATCCATGACGTCATTGCCATCTTGCATTGCTGATTTCCGGTGCTAGTATCTGTCTTGTACAAGATACACGTGTCTTTTGTAAGAGACAATCAGATGGAATGCACGTGTATCTGCAAAGGGGAATGAAAGGAGGTCGCCGTGAACGACACATCCAAAAGGCGTGAATTTCTGAAACTGGGAATGGCCGGACTGGCAACGGCCGGCGTGATGAGCGTGGCGGCGACGGTCGATGCGAAAAAGGCGGCCGCGCAGGCAGCACCAGACAGCTTGCTGCGTACGGTGCTCGATCGCGGCAAGCTGATCGTCGGCACCGGCAGCACCAACGCGCCCTGGCATTTCGAGGACGATGCCGGGGAGCTTGTCGGCATGGACATCACCATGGGCCGGATCCTGGCCAAGGGCCTGTTCGACGATCCGACCAAGGTCGAGTTCGTCATGCAGGACCCGGCGCAGCGCATTCCGAACGTTACCACCAACAAGGTGGACATCACCATCCAGTTCATGACCATGACGGCCCAGCGTTCGCAGTTGATCAACTTCTCGCGGCCCTACTATGTCGAAGGCGTCGCCCTGCTGACCTTGCCGGGAGCCGAAAACAAGACCTTCGACAAATTGCTTGCCGCCGGTTCGGCGACCCGCGTCTCGATCCTGCAGAACGTCGATGCCGAAACCTCGGTCCGTTTCGCCCTGCCGCAGGCTCAGGTGATGCAGATCGACACTCAGGCCAACGTGCTGCAGGCGCTGGAATCCAAGCGCGTCGACGCCGCCGCCGTCGATCTCTCGACTGTGCGCTGGCTCGCCTCGCGCAATCCCGACAAATACTTCGACGCCGGCAAGAGCTGGTACTCGATGCTCTACGGCGCCGCGCTTCGGCAGGGCGATCTCGACTGGCTGACCTTTGTCAACCAGACCTTCACCATCGCCATGTTCGGCCACGAAACGGCGCTCTACGACGCCGCCTTCAAGGACTATTTCGGGCTGGAGCCGCCGGCGCGTCATCCGGGCTTCCCGGTCATCTGATGCCGTCGGGGAAAGGGTGTTTCCGGCACCCTTCCATCCCCTCCCAGCGCGGCGCGGCCTCTTCGCGCCGCGCCGGATATTTTGAGGCCAACGCATATGGGCTACGCGCTCAATTTCAACCTGATCTGGCGCCATTTCGACAAGCTGTGGGGCGGGCTGCTGCTCAGTCTCGAGCTTGCCGTGATCTCGATCGCCATCGGCATCGTCATCGGGCTGGTGCTGGCGGTCTGGTACGTTTCGGCCGGACGCACGGTGCGGGCGATCATCGCCGCCTATGTCGAGTTCATCCGCAACGTGCCGCTGATCCTGCTGGTCTATCTGGTCTTCTACGGTCTGCCGACTGTGATCGATATCGCCTACAGCGCGCCGACCTCGTTTGTCCTGACACTGTCGGTCTATAGCGGCGCCTACCTGGTCGAAGTCTTCCGTTCCGGCCTCGAGGCCGTGCCGCGCGGCCAACTCGATGCCGGCAAGGCGATCGGCCTGACCCCATGGCAACGGCTGCTGCATGTGCGTCTGCCGACGATGCTGCGCATCACGCTGCCGGCGCTCTCCAACACCTTCATCTCGCTGTTCAAGGACACCTCGATCGCCTCGGTCATCTCGGTGCCCGAGCTCACCTACGGCGCCCAGTGGATCAACTTCAACACCTTCCGCATCGTCGAAGTCTACCTGGTCACCACGGCGATGTATCTGGTGACCGGCTATGTGCTGCTTTTCGCGCTCAGGCTCGTCGAGCGCCGGTTCAGGGCGGCACGCTGACATGCTGAGCCAGATCCTCTACGCCGTGCCGTTCCTCGCCCAGGGCTTCGCCATCACCCTGTGGGTGTCGCTGCTGGTCGTGGTGCTTTCGCTTATCGCCGGTGTCGCGCTCGGCGTCGGCCTGGTCTATGGCCCCGCCCCGCTGCGCTGGGCGGTGCGCATCTTCAGCGACACCATCCGCGGCATCCCGATTTTGGTGTTGATGTTCTTTGTCTATTACGGCCTGCCCGCGATCGGGCTTCACCTGCAGTCCTTCTGGGCCGCGGTGCTGGCGCTCACGCTGTTCAAGACGGCGCAGGTCGTCGAATATCTGCGCGGCGCCGTCGCCTCAATCCCCAAGGGCCAGTCCGAAGCGGCGATGGCGATCGGGCTGACCTTCCGCCAGCAGCTGACCTACGTCATCTTTCCGCAGGCCTTCAGGCGCTTCCTGCCGCCTTGGATCAATGGCGTCACCGACGCGGTCAAGGGCAGCGCGCTGGTCTCGCTGCTCGGCATCACCGACCTGATGCAGGCGATCAACCAGGTCATCGGCCGCACCTATGAAGCGATGCCGCTCTATATCCTCGGCGCGGTGGTCTACTTCGCGGTCAACTACGCCCTTTCGCTCGCCAGCCGGCGGCTGGAACGGCGCTTCTCCTTCATTAGGGAATAGCATGATGTCCGACGCCTCGAACGCCAGTCCCGCGCTGCTCGAAGTCCGCGATGTCTCCAAGGCCTTCGGTCCCGTCGAAGTGCTCCGCTCCGTCAGCCTCGAGGTCGCGCGCGGCGAAGTGGTGACCATCGTCGGGCCCTCCGGCAGCGGCAAGACCACTCTGCTGCGCTGCGTCAACTTCCTCGAAAGCTACGACAGCGGTTCGATCCGTATTGACGGCAGGGAGGTTGGCTACCGCGAAACTGGAACGCGCCAGCGCCGCGGCGAGCGCGATCTCGCCGCCATGCGCGCCGAGACCGGCATGGTGTTCCAGAGCTTCAACCTGTTCCCGCATCTGACGGCGGCCGGCAACATTATGCTCGGCCTCACCAAAGTGCGGAAGAAGAGCGAAGCCGAGGCGCGCACCATTGCCGAGCACTGGCTCGGCCGCGTCGGTCTCGCCCACAAGGCCGACAGCCTGCCGGCCGAACTGTCCGGCGGCCAGCAGCAGCGCGTTGGCATTGCGCGCGCCGTGGCGATGGATCCGAAGATCCTGCTTCTCGACGAGATCACCTCGGCGCTCGATCCGGAGCTGGTCGGCGAAGTGCTGGCCGTCGTGCGCAGGCTCGCCGAGGACGGCATGACCATGCTGATGGTGACGCATGAGATGGCCTTCGCCCGCGACGCTTCGAGCCGCATAGTCTTCATGGCCGATGGCGGTGTCAGCGCCGTTGGCCCGCCGAAGGAGATCCTGGCGGCGGAGACCTCCAACGAGCGCCTCCGCAGCTTCCTGGCGCGCTTCCGCGCCTCGCAGTTCTGACATCTGGCAGCGACCCAAAGCAACTCCAGGAAAAGTGTAAGCGGTTTTCCGTCTGGAGTTGCGTAGAACAAAGAGCCGCCGCAAGGAGAATACATGACGCCTTACATCCGGCTCGCCGAACTCGGCCTCCAGCTGCCCGAGCCGCCGACGCCCATCGCCAACTTCGTCACCCATGCCGAGGCCGGCCGGCTGATCTTCCTTTCCGGACAGGGGCCGCTGCGCTCCGACGGTACGCTGTGCACCGGCAAGGTCGGCGAGGATGTCACCGTCGAGGAGGCCTATCACCATGCCCGCCTCACCGGGCTTAACCTGCTGGCTGTCATGCATGCGGCCGCCGGCGACCTCGGCCGCATCGTGCGCGTCGTCAAGCTGCTCGGCTTCGTCAACGCCACGCCGACCTTTAGCGACCACCCGAAGGTGGTGAATGGCTGCTCCGATCTTTTCGCCAACGTCTTTGATAGGATCGGCGGGCACGCGCGCTCGGCGATCGGCGTCGGCTCGCTGCCGGGCAACATCACGGTCGAAATCGAGGCGGTGGTCGAAATCGCCGCCTGAGGTCTTTTCAAGATGGGATTCCAGAGATGACGATCTCCAACATGACAATCCGCGAACGTCTCGGCCTGCGCCCGATCATCAACGTCTCCGGCACGATGACGACGCTCGGCGCCTCGATCATCGTTCCGGAAGCGATCGCCGCGATGGCCGAGATCGCCTCGCAATGGGTGGAGATGGACGACCTGCAGCGCGCTGCCAGCTCGGTCATCGCGCGGCTGACCGGCGGCGAAGCCGGCTTCATCACCGCCTGCTGCGCCTCAGGCATCACAATGGCGATCGCCGGCTCGATGACCGGCACCAACCTTCTGGCGATCGAGCGGCTGCCCGACGACACCGAGGGCCTCAAGTCGGAGGTCGTTATCCAGCTCGGCCACATCGTCAACTACGGCGCGCCGATCGACCAGTCGATCCGGGTGGCCGGCGCAAGGGTCGTCCCGGCGGGCACCGTCAGCGTCACGCAGGACTATCATGTGCGCGAGGCGATCAACGAGCGCACGGCGGCCGCCCTCTACGTCGTCGCCCATCACACCGTGCAGTACGGCATGCTGTCGCTGGAGGAGTTCTGCGATATCTGCCACGCCAAGGGCGTGCCGGTGATCGTGGACGCCGCTTCCGAATACGATCTGCGCAGCTTCCTGGCGCGTGGCGCCGACATCGTCGTTTACAGCGGTCACAAATTCCTCTCGGGCCCGACCAGCGGCATCGTCACCGGCCGCAAGAATCTGGTGCGCACGGCCTATTTGCAGAACCGCGGTGTTGCGCGAGCCATGAAGGTCGGCAAGGAGAGCATCGCCGGCACGATGGCGGCGCTGGAAGCCTGGGAGAAGCGCGACCATGCCGGCATACGTCGGCGCGAGGAAGCGGCGCTCAATCTGTGGAAGGACGCGCTGCAGGGTCTACCCGGCATCGCCGCGCGCATCATTCCCGATCCGACTGCCAATCCGCTCGACCGCCTGCAAATATTCGTCGCGCCCGAAAGCCGCTTCACCGCCGCCGGCCTCGCCTCGGCGCTGGCCGCCGGCTTGCCGCCGATCATCGTGCGCAACCACGAGGTCGAGCGCGGCCACTTCTTCCTCGATCCGTGCAATCTCCATCCCGGCGAGGCCGAGATCGTCGCCGAGCGCCTGCGCTCCGTGCTGGCCGCGAATGACCGCCCGGCCGACGCGATGAAAGCGGCGCGCAAGGATTCAGCCGGATCGCTGCGCTGGCCGGACTAGGCTCCCGTGGCCGCGGCCTTGCTGCGGCGACAATCCTTGCGGCGATTGGCGAATTCCGCTAAGGCGCGCCTTTGCCGCCGGGAGCGAAAACTTTGACCGATCAGCGTGCCGACGTCGCCATCATCATGGGCAGCCAGTCCGACTGGGCGACGATGCGTCATGCAGCGGAAACACTGGACGCGCTGGGCATCCCGCACAAGCGGCTGATCGTCTCGGCCCACCGCACCCCCGACCGGCTCTATGATTTCGCCAAGAGCGCCAAGGCGGCCGGCTACAAGGTTATCATCGCCGGCGCCGGCGGCGCCGCGCACCTGCCCGGCATGACGGCGGCGATGACGCCGCTTCCGGTCTTCGGCGTGCCGGTGGAATCGAAGGCGCTGTCGGGCCAGGATTCGCTGCTCTCCATCGTCCAGATGCCGGCCGGCATTCCGGTCGGCACGCTGGCCATCGGCAAGGCGGGTGCCGCGAACGCGGCGCTGCTGGCCGCCGCCGTGCTGGCGCTAAACGACGACCGGCTGGCCGCCCGGCTGGACGCCTGGCGCGCCGCCCAGACCGCCAAGGTTGCCGCCGAACCGACGGACGCGCCATGAGCCTGCCGGCGGGATCGACCATCGGCATCATCGGCGGCGGCCAGCTCGGCCGCATGCTGGCGATGGCCGCGGCCCGTCTCGGCTATCGTACGGCGGTGCTCGAACCGCAGGCCGATTGCCCGGCGGCCCAGGTCGCCAACCGCCAGATAACAGCCGCCTATGACGATGCCGCGGCCCTCGCCGAACTCGCCGCGGCCAGCGCCGTCGTCACCTACGAATTCGAGAACGTGCCGGTGGCCGCCGCCAGCACGCTGGCCGCCAAGGTGCCGGTCTACCCGCCGGCGCGCGCCCTCGAAGTGGCGCAGGACCGGCTGGCCGAGAAAAAATTCCTTAACGGCATCGGCATTGCCACGGCCGAGTTTCGCGCAATCGACAATGACGCCGAACTGACGGCGGCGCTGAAGGAATTCGGCGGCAGCGGCATCCTGAAGACCAGGCGCCTGGGCTATGACGGCAAGGGCCAGCGCGTCTTCCGCAATATGGACACCGGTGGCTTTTCCGGCACCTGCGAGGCGATGGGCAACGTGCCGCTGATCCTCGAATCCTTCGTCGCCTTCGAGCGCGAGATCTCGGTGATCGCCGCGCGTGGTCCTGACGGGAGCATCGCCGCCTTCGATCCGGCCGAGAATGTCCATCGCGACGGCATCCTGCACACGTCGACCCTACCGGCAAGAATCAGCCATCAGACGGCGGCGGCGGCGCAGGCCGCGGCGGCAAAGATATTGGCCGCGCTCGATTATGTCGGCGTCATCGGCGTCGAGTTCTTCGTACTTGCCGACGGCTCGCTGCTCGCCAACGAGATGGCGCCGCGCGTCCATAATTCCGGCCACTGGACGGAGGCCGCCGCGACGGTCTCCCAGTTCGAGCAGCATATCCGCGCCGTCGCCGGCCTGCCGCTGGGCACGCCCGGCCGCCACTCGGACTGCGTGATGGAAAACCTGATCGGCGACGACATCAAACGCGTTCCGGCCCTGCTCGCCGAGCCCGACCTGATGTTGCATCTCTACGGCAAGGCCGAATCGCGCCCCGGCCGCAAGATGGGTCATTTCACCCGCGTCAGCCGTCGAAGTTGAGCATGATCTGGAAGCCGGTTGCCGACAACGGCCGGCTTACTGCATATCCTGATCTTCGTCCTCGTCTGGGCTGGCGCAGCTTGCATCGCCTTCCTGGCAGTTGCGGCCGGAAGTGAGCTGTTTGACGCGCTCGTTGGTCAGCTCCGTCAGGCACTGCGAGACCTCCATCGGATGGATGGAGCCGCCCTCGCTGTCCGCCGCGGAATAGGCGCATTCCGCGTCGCGGAACGTGATCCAGGCGCGCTGCGCCGCCTGCAGCATTTTGTTGGACTTCTCGTCGCCATCGCCGACAAGACCCTTGTAGGTTGCATTGAGCTTGACGTCGGCGGCCTGGTAGTCGGCATCGGCGCAGATATTCATCATCTGCTGGCTGTCGTCGTTGCGGTCGCATTCCTGCGCCCGCGCGGCCGGGGCCGCCGCCAGCACGGCAAGACAGGCGAACAGAAACATCGGGCGCATCAGCGTCTCCAAATCATCTCGCGGGCCGACGGCACCATTCCAGCCCGATCCCGGCCGCGCAATGCCACGGAGCGGAGATGGCGAACATTTGATTGCCAGGCATTTGCGCACGCCATAAAGCATGCTTGCGGTTGACACGGGCAAGCCTCCTCGTTTATGAGCCACGCAAGTTCAAAGGCGCGCTTTTTCGGGCGCGCCTTTAAAATTCGGCCCGGCAGCGGGCCCTGACCGAACAGGCAAGACCATGAAGATCAAGAATTCGCTCAAGGCGCTGAAGGCCCGTCACCGTGACAACCGACTGGTTCGTCGCAAGGGCCGCATCTACATCATCAACAAGACCGCCCCGCGTTACAAGGCGCGTCAGGGCTGAGCCTTGTGCGCGGCTCAGCGCATGTCGCCCAAAAGTGCCGAAGCGGTTTTGGGACAACGACATGCAAAAGAGACCACACCGCGCCCGATGTTTGTCGCCGGCCTGCCGGCTCCTTCACGCTAAAATCACTTTGACGATCCGCCGACCGGGACTAGATTCCGGCGATGCGGATTCGTCTTGCTTTTCTCGCGACCCTTTGCCTGTCCGGCGCGGTCCTGCCGGCCGCCCTCTTGCCGCTCACTGTCTTGCTGGCCTGGGCGGATGATCCGGTCGCTCCCCCCGTCGCCACGACCAGCCAGGCCCGCCTCGACCAGCTATTCACCGACCTGAAGCGCGAGCGCAACGAAAAGGCCGCGACGCGCATAGCCCAGCGTATCTGGAGCGAATGGGCCCAGTCCGGCAGCGCCTCGATCGACCTGATGATGCAATGGTCGCAAAAGGCGATGGAAAACCAGAAATACGACGTCGCGCTCGATTTCCTCGACCAGGTGGTGACCTTGCAGCCGACGTATGCTGAAGGCTGGAACCGCCGCGCCACTGTGCATTTCATGATGAAGAACTACGGTAAGTCGATGTCGGACATCGACCACACGCTGCACCTTGAGCCGCGCCATTTCGGCGCCCTGTCCGGCCTGGCGCAGATCATGGCCGAGACCGGCCACAAGCAGTCGGCCCTTGAAGCCTGGCAGAAGGTGCTCGCCATCTACCCGATGATGCGCAGCGCCCAGGACCAGGTCTCGACGCTGTCGGAGGAGCTTGCCGGCGAAGGCATTTGATTTAGGGGAATAAGGCAGTAGGGCAGTAAGGCATATGTGAAGTGCCCTCGAGTGGCTCGCCCTACTGCCCTACTGCCCTACTGCCCTACCCTAGAACTATTTCCGCTCCGTTCCGTATTCTCCATTATGAACCTCGTCTACGCTGTGTTTGCCTTCTTCCTCGCGCTCCTCTTCGCCTTTGCCGGCGTCACCCGAGCAGGTGCCTGGCTGATCGAGCGCCGCAATCTGCCTGTCGGCGACTTCGCCGACATCGGCGGCGCGCGCATCCACTATGTCCATGTCCCGGCGCCGGCGAACCCGGAGTTGCCGCCGATCGTCTTCCTCCACGGCGCCAGCGCCAATCTCAAGGATCAGATGCTGCCCCTGCGGCCGCTGCTCGAAGGCCGCGCCGAGATGCTGTTCCTGGATCGGCCCGGATCCGGCTGGTCCGGACGCGGCGACAATGAGACCTTGCCCGCGCAGGCCAACACCATCGCTGCGCTGATGGATCGCCTTGGCATGAAGACGGCGATCATCGTCGGCCATTCCTTCGGCGGCGCGGTCGCCACTGCCTTTGCCCGCAAGCATCCGGACAAGACGCAGGGCCTCGTCTTCCTGTCGCCGGCCAGCCATCCTTGGCCAGGCGGCGCGACTGCCTGGTACTACAATCTGACAGCCATTCCCCTGATCGGTCCGCTGTTTTCCGAGACACTGGCCTATCCAGCGGGAGCGTTGCGCATCGATGCCGCCACCGCCTGCGTCTTTGCCCCCAACAAGGTGCCGGACGGCTACGTCGCCGCCGCCTCGATCCCACTTGTTCTGCGGCCTGGCGCCTTTCGCGCCAACGCCGCCGACGTGGCGGGGCTCTACAGCTACGCGCGCGATGCCTCGCCGCACTACCGCGACATCAAGGCGCCGACCGTGATCATTTCCGGCGATCGCGATAAGGTCGTCTACGCGACCATCCATTCGACCGGCCTTGCCCGCGATATCCCCGGCGCTGAGCTGATCTGGGTGCATAATCTCGGCCACAAGCCTGACTGGATCGCGGCTGACCTGGTCGTCGGCGGCATCGAGAAGACCGCCGGCAGGGCCATCGACCTGCAGTCGATGGCAAAGGCCGTGGAAGCGCGCATCGCCGGCGACGCGCAAGGCGCCGACGCATGTCCCGACCTCAAGGCACCGGAAGCCGAGCTGGCGCCGACCTGAAACGATCAGGCCGGGCGGCTGCCTTGGGTCTCAGACCCGACATAGGCAATGCGCAGCATGTTGGTCGAGCCAGGCGTCCTGAGCGGCACGCCCGCGGTGATGATGACGCGGTCGCCCGGCTTGCCGAAGCCCTCGTCGATTGCGATGCGGCAGGCGCGGTCGACCATGTCGTCGAGGTCGATGGCATCGGGCGACACCACGCAATGCGTGCCCCACAGTAGCGACAGCCGCCGCGCCGTGTTGAGGATCGGCGACAGCGCCACGATCGGCACTTGCGGCCGCTCGCGCGCGGCGCGCAAGCCGGTCGTGCCGGAGGCCGTATAGGTGACGATCGCCGACAGTTTCAGCGTCTCGGCGATTTCGCGCGCGGCCAGCGAAATGGCATCCGCGCCCGTCGCTTCCGGCTCCGAGCGCTGCGCGTTGATGATGCCGGCATAGGTCGGATCGGCTTCGACCTTGGTGGCTATGCGG
>NZ_RZOJ01000138.1:0-13498 GCF_003998845.1 Mesorhizobium sp. M4A.F.Ca.ET.022.05.2.1
CGGTGGCTTCCAGCTCGTCCAGCTTCTTCAGGATCGCGGCGCGATCCTGAAGAAGCTGGACGAGCTGGAAGCCACCGCGCGGGCCAAGGGCACCGCCGTCGGCATCGGCTCGGCCTTCGATCTCACGGTCGACACGGTTTCGGCCTGGGTGGCCGAGGCGAAAAAACGCGGCATCGAGATCGTGCCGATCTCGGCGGTAGCGATCGATCCGCAAAAAGGCTAACAGCCGTCCCGATAATTTTACTCCGGCGGGCATCTGGCGACGTTTTCTGCGCGTCTACAGCGCCGCGCGTCCTTTGGATGGGCAAAGGACGCTATAGCTTTTTTGATTTGCGTATGATCCTTTCCGAAACATCGGTTTCGATTTTCGGGGTCATACGCGCTGTTCACGTCCTTTAAGTACGCTCCGTTCCGGTTCTCGAAATCGCTCGCCACCTGCCTCGCCGGAGCGAATTCTCAAAACGGCTGGAACTTTCATTTATGGCCAAAAACGTCGATCCCGAAACCCTGCCTTACCGTCCATGCGTCGGCCTGATGATCCTCAATGGCGACGGGCTGGTCTGGGTCGGCCATCGCATCGCCGAATCGGACAGCGAGTTCTCCGGCACGACGCAGCTCTGGCAGATGCCGCAGGGCGGCATCGACAAGGGCGAGGAGCCGCTCGAGGCGGCGGAGCGGGAGCTCTACGAGGAAACCGGCATGCGCTCGGTCTCGCTGCTCGCCGAGGCGCCGGACTGGATCAACTACGATCTGCCGGCGCATCTGGTCGGCGTCGCCCTCAAAGGGCGCTATCGCGGCCAGACGCAGAAATGGTTCGCCTACCGCTTCCATGGCGATGTCGGTGAAATCCAGATCAATCCGCCGCCGGGCGGCCACACCGCCGAGTTCGACAAATGGGCGTGGCGGCCGATGCAGGACCTGCCCGGCCTGATCGTGCCGTTCAAGCGCCAGGTCTATGAGGAGGTGGTTGCGGCGTTTCAGCACCTGGTCTCATAAGGCGCAAACACGTCTTTCCAAAAACCGGGTTCCAACTTTTAGCGATCATGCTCTATTGATGGCCGATGCAATGGGGGCCGGCATGGACGACGCCGCCGAAAGGCCTATCCCGAACACAGAAGCTGCCGGACCGGTCAGCGAGGCCGTGGCCGGGGCGATCCTGAGCATCGATCTCGGCGCCATCAGGGAGAACTACCGGCGGCTGAAAGCGCGGGCGGGCAGCGCCCATTGCGCCGGCGTGGTCAAGGCCGACGGCTATGGGCTGGGCGCCGCGGCGGTGGCGGCGACGCTGGCGGCGGAAGGCTGCACCAGCTTCTTCGTCGCGCTGCTCTCCGAAGGCATTGCGCTGCGCAAGGCGCTCGGGCCCGGCCCGGTGATCCATGTGCTGAACGGGCTGCCGCCGGGCTCGGAAAACGAGGCCGTCGAAGCCGGCCTTTGCGTCGTCATCAACAGCTCAACGCAACTCACGGCCTGGAGCGAGGCTGGTCAACAGGCCGGCCGCAAGCTGCCGGCCGCGATCCAGGTCGACAGCGGCATGTCCAGGCTCGGCATGCCGCCGGCGGAGGTCGAAGAGCTGAGCCACAAGCCCGATTCCTTCGAAGGTATTGCGGTCACCCTGGTCATGAGCCATCTCGCCTGCGCGGACGAGCCGGCACATCCGGCCAACGAGCGGCAGTGGCTGACGTTCGAGCGCTTGCGCAAGATGCTGCCCGAGGCGCCGGCTTCGCTGGCCAATTCCTCCGGCATCTTTCTCGGGCCGGCCTTCCAGTTCGATCTCGTCCGCCCCGGGGCGGCGCTCTACGGCATCAATCCGACGCCGACGGATCCGAACCCGATGCTGCCAGTGGTGCGGCTGCAGGCCAAGGTCGTGCAGACGCGAAGCGTCGAGAAGGGGGCAGGCGTCGGCTACGGCCACACCTATCGCGCGCAGGATGCGCTCAGGCTGGCGACGATTTCGCTCGGCTATGCCGATGGCTGGCACCGGCGCGCCGCCTCGGCCGCCTGGTTCGAGAACGTGCGGTTGCCCTTTGTCGGAAGGGTGTCGATGGATTCGATCATACTCGACATTTCCGCCTTGCCGCCCGGCAGGCTCGGCGAAGGCGATCTGGTCGAACTGCTTGGTACGTCACAGAGCGTCGACGACGCGGCCGGCCATGCCGGCACGATCGGCTACGAGATCCTGACCAGCCTCGGACCGCGTTTTCACCGGCGCTATGTGGGCGGCTGAGGTTTTTCAATATCGCGGCCTGGCGCGGCCACTTGGCGGACGCCGCAAAATCCGGCAGACAGTGGGCGACGACCCCGGCCTGCGCATGGCTCCGAAAATCGGCAACGATCTTCGCGCAAGGATCATGCGCCACATGACAGTGAGAGCCCTGACCAGACGTCGTCGTGGAGAGCGATGCGATGAAGATCTTCGTGCTGGGCGGCGGTGTGATCGGGGTCACCACCGCTTACTTCCTCGCCGAGGCCGGCCACGAGGTGACGGTGTTCGATCGCCAGAAAGGTCCGGCACTGGAAACCAGCTTCGCCAATGCCGGCGAGGTCTCGCCAGGCTATGCCTCGCCCTGGGCCGGCCCGGGCATCCCGCTGAAGGCGATCAAATGGCTGCTGATGAAGCATGGCCCGCTGGTGGTGCGGCCGGCCTTCGATCCGCATATGTGGACATGGCTCTTGAAGATGCTGCGCAACTGCACGGCCGAGCGCTATGCGCTCAACAAGTCGCGCATGGTGCCGCTTGCTGAATACAGCCGCGATACGCTGAAGACGCTGCGCCAGACGACCGGCATCGCCTATGACGAGCGGGCCAAGGGCACGCTGCAGCTTTTCCGTACGCAAAAGCAGCTCGACGGCACCGGCGGCGACGTCGAGGTGCTGAAGAAATACGGCGTCCCCTATGAAGTCCTCGACGCCGAGGGCTGCATCGCCGCCGAGCCGGCGCTGGCCGGCGTGCGCGGAAAATTTGTCGGCGGTCTCAGGCTGCCGGGCGACGAAACCGGCGACTGCAAGATGTTCACCGACCGGCTGGCGGAGCTCTGCGTGGCGCGCGGCGTCACCTTCGAATACGACACCGTGATCAGGCGAATCATCCGCAGCCGCAACCGTGTGCACAACATCCACACCAGCAAGGGCTGGAAGGCGGCGGATGCCTATGTGATGGCGATGGGCAGCTATTCAGCGCAGGCAATGCGCCGGGTGAAACGGCCAATCCCGGTCTACCCGGTCAAGGGCTATTCGATCACCGTGCCGATCAAGGATGCCGATGCCGCGCCCGTCTCGACGGTGATGGACGAGACCTACAAGGTGGCGATCACCAGGCTCGGCGATCGCATCCGCGTCGGCGGCACGGCTGAGATTTCAGGCTTCGATATGAGGCTGCACGAGTCGCGCCGGCGTACGCTGGAGCATTCGGTCGGCGATCTCTTCCCGGGCGGCGGCGATCTCAAGACCGCGACCTTCTGGTGCGGCTTGCGGCCAATGACGCCGGACGGGCCTCCGCTGGTCGGCCGCAGTGAGCTGTCAAACCTCTATCTCAACACCGGCCACGGCACGCTCGGCTGGACCATGGCCTGCGGCTCGGCCAAGGTGCTGGCCGACATCATCTCCAGCCGGGTGCCGGAGATCAACGCGCACGACCTCGGGCCGGAACGCTACCTGAAATAGTGCGGCGGCCTTAAGCTTTGTGCATGTCGTTGTCCGAAAACCGCTGCATGCTTTTGGGCGACATGAATCAAAATGCCTGCTTCACCCAGCTCTGGCTGAACAGCAGCCTGTAGGCCCAGGGGATCGTCACATTGGTGGCGACCGGGTTCGAGTGCGCGAGGTAGTCGTCATAAACCGGCCTCATCCTGGCATAGAAGGCGGGGTCGAGAACGGTCACGCCGTTCTCCGAGTCATGGAAGAAGCTGCGGTTGTTGAGGTTGACCGACGAGATCGCCACCAGCCGCTCATCGATCATCATGATCTTGGAATGCAGCACCACGTCGGGCGCCTTGAATTCGCGGATGTCGATGCGGTCGCCGTACTTCTCGACGAACAGCTTGTTGAGCGCGGTGAGGAACTTGCCGCCGATATCGCCCTTGAGGTCGATGCGGCCGACAATGTCGATCCTGACGCCTCTCGCCAGCGCCCGGTCGAAGGCCAGCGCGAGCTTCGGCGTCAAATTCAGGTAAGGATTGACGATCTGGATATGGTGCTCGGCGGTGTCGATCAATTCGACGAAATAGTTCTCCAGCGCGTGCCCGTCCTCATAGGGCACGGAGATGAAATGCCGGGCGACGCCTTGCGGGAGCCGGCCCCTGGCGCGGACCGGAATCGAAAACGGCCGCGAGATATTGGTGTCGGCATCGCGCAGCCATACGGTCGACAGATGCGCGGCGAGCGTCTGGACCGTCGCCGGATCGGCGAACTCGATGTCGAAGTCGCTCCAGTTCGAATAGTAGTTCAGCGACAAGCCGTCGGTCCTGCCGTATTGCTGCAGGTCCGGATAGCGCGACAGGTCGACCGGTCTGTGGAACAGGAAGCCGTCATGGATGTTGCGGCCGCCGATGATGACGCGCGAACGGCCGGGATCGTCGGCCAGCGCCGCCAGCATCTTGACGTGATGGGTCTTGTGCAGCTGTGAGATCTGCTCGTCGATCGGCGCGCCATGGTCGGCCCGCCAGCGGTATTCCTGAAGCTGGACATTGGGGAATTCCGCCGCCAGCCGGTGCAGCAGGGCGTCGTCCTTCTCGCGCTCCAGCACATCGGTGACCAGGATGCGCACCTTGGTGCCCAAGGCGGCATGGTGGCGGACCAGCCGCTCCATGACGCGGCCGGAAAAGTCCGCCTTGAACTCCAGTGACGACAGATAGATCAGCCTGAGTTTCGGCGCATGGGTGAAGTCGAGCGGCAGCTCCGGATCGGCCTTGTCGAGGGCGCTGTCGGAAAGCCTTGTGCCCAGCAAGGCCTCGACCTTGGCGTTGAACCCATCGCGCGACTTGCGCAGCAAAAGCGGTTTGCCGAGCGGCAGCGCGCAGGTCTGCGACAGCCAGCGGCCGGCATAGAACACACGGTCCAGTTCCTTCAGCCCCGACGGATCGGGCACCGGACAGCGATCGTAGCGGCTGTCGAGCGCGGCGACCCATGGGTCGGCGACCTCCTCGCGCAGGATGGTCAGCGGTGCGCCGGCGGGGGCGAGGTCGGAGCGGACACGCAGGTCGCAGCGGGTCAGCGCTTCACCGGGAAACAGGCTTGCTGATGTTTCTGCCGCCGGCAGGCTGAGATGAAACGCCGAGCCCGCCGCAATGCTGCTTGATCGTCCCGAGGCGCGGATTGCCAGCGGCCCGTCGCAGGTGCCAGCTATGTCGATCGGCTTCCGGCCGGCCTGACGAAGCACGATCTCGACCGAGCGCGCCTCCAGTCCGGAAAAGCTGAATATCCTCGGCGCGAAAGGCCGGGCGGCGGCATCGAGATAGAGCGTCTGGCGCGACATGCGCCAGCGCCCGGTGAAATGATCCTCGCCGGGCTTATCGCGGGTTGGCGTCAGCTCGGTCTTGTCGAGCGGCCTCGCCAGCCGCTGCAGCGTCCGGTAGGTCGCCTGGAAACGGCTGTTCTGGACATCACGCCAGTCATGGCCGAAACGGCCGGTGCCGTTCTTGCGATCGAGCGCGTCGAGCCGGCTCTGGGCGAGCAGCGCCTGGAACCGCTTCTCGTAGGCGCCGTTGCCGTCATTCCCGAAGTATTGTGCGGTTGCGATCTCGGTGCCGGTGGTGTCGGCCGAGACCGACGGCCGGTCGCAGGTATCATCGCCCGGAAAGAAATCGCAGGCGGAACGGCCGGGCATGCCGGCGCAGCCAGCCGTTGCCGCCAGCGCCAGCCAGAGCAGGGCCAGGCATCCGAAATTGCGCCGCGTCACCCGGTGGCCCCGTTCATGGCCTTGAGCTGGGCCGGATCGCGTGGCGGCATGAAGCCTTGCGGGAAGATCTTGCAGACGGGGACGGCGAACGTGGCGATCAGGAGTTCGGCCTCGTCGCGCATCGCCCTCGTCGCGCTCTTGTCGACGCGGATCGCTCGCGCCGAGGCGACAAGGGCGCCGTCGCAGTCGCAATGGTTGTGGCGGGCGATGTAGCAGGCGTCGTGGACCTGGCACGCGGCGTCGAGACGGTCGACCGGCCGCAGCGACAGGTCGCCGGAGCGGGTGCCCGGCCCGCAATAGTTGCCGATGACGAAGGGCGAAGGGCGCGCCATCGCAGTGCGGATCGGCTTTGGCAGCTCCGCCTCCGGCACTTTCGTCCACGGGTTGGCGCAAGCCGAGAGGAAGGCCAGCGGCAGGATGGCAAGAACGGCTCGCATTTTCTCCGCGCCAGCTTTCCGAAAAGTCCCCGCCCGGGCTTTAAAGCCGCTCAATAGGCGGATGCCACACTCGCCGATTTTGTGGCAAGCGCAAGGCGGGCGAGTCAGACGAACAGAGCGCGCTCCCTTTCCACCGCCCGGGTGATGAAGTTGGCGACGATCTGCACCCGGCGCAGCGGCCTCACCGATTCGTGATAGACCAGCCAGTAGGCGCGGCGGATCGGCGCGACGATGTCGACGAGAACCAGTTCCGGCATCGAGCGGGCGACGAACGTGTGCAGGATGCCGATGCCTGCGCCGGAACGCACCGCCTCGGCCTGGCCGAGTGCCGAGGAGATGGCAAAGCTGGTGCGCCAGTCGGCGCTGAACTCGGCGGCATAGTCGAGCGAGGGGCTGACGATGAGGTCCGGCACGTAGCCAATCAGCGTGTGCCGGCCGAGCTCGGCCGGCGTCGTCGGCAAGCTATGGGCCTCGGCATAGGCGCGCGAGGCGAACAGGCCGAGCGTGTAGTCGACCAGCTTGCCCGCCACCAGCCGGCCCTCGGTCGGGCGTTCGACGGTGATGGCGATGTCGGCCTCGCGCCTGGACAGCGAGAAGGAGCGCGGCACCGGCACCAGCTGGATGGTGAGCTCGCGGTGAAGGGCGGTCAGTTCTCCCAGCCGTTTCGCCAGGAAGGCAACGCCAAAACCGTCGGGCGCGCCGATGCGCACCGTGCCCGAGATATCGTCGCCTTCGCCGGCAACGGTCGAGCGCGCGGCGATCATGTCGCTCTCCATGCGCTCGGCTATGTCGAGGAAGCGTTCGCCGGCCGGCGTCAGCTCGCTGCCCGTGGTCAGGCGGCGGAAAAGCTTCGTCCGCAGCGCCTCCTCGAGCGCCGCGATCCGGCGCGAGACGGTGGCGTGGTTGAGCTCCAGGCGCTTCGCCGCGCCGAGGATCTGGCCGGCGCGCGCCACGGCGAGAAAGATGCGGACGTCATCCCAGTTCATGCCGGATGGTCCGGATTAGTCGCGAGCACTGCCTTTGCCGCCTGTCCCCTTTGTCCAGCCTGCAATCTTCGATCCCTTTCAGCAACTCGCCATTTGCGACAATTAATGCACAGCTGCCCATCGTTGTCTATTTTTTGCACAACGGTTGCGTTTTCGCTCGCGTTGCCTTCGCTCCGGCAAAGGCGGACAATGCGCCATCATCAAAACACAGGGAGAGAAACCATGATCGATTACGGTCATTTCATCGGCGGCAAGCGTGTCGCCGGGACCAGCGGCCGCAAGCAGGACGTGATGCAGCCGATGGACGGTTCCGTGCGCGGCACGGTGGCGCTGGCTTCGCAGGCGGAACTGCGCGCGGCTGTCGAGAACGCCAAGGCGGCGCAGCCCCAGTGGGCGGCCACCAACCCGCAGCGGCGCGTGCGCGTGCTGATGAAGTTCCTCGAACTGGTGCAGCGCGACTATGACGAACTGGCCGACATCCTGGCGCGCGAGCATGGCAAGACGATCGCCGACGCCAAGGGCGACATCCAGCGCGGCCTGGAAGTGGTCGAGGTCTGCATCGGAGCGCCGCACATGATGAAGGGCGAGTTCACCGACGGCGCCGGCCCCGGCATCGACGTCTACTCGATGCGCCAGCCGCTCGGCGTCGTCGCCGGCATCACGCCGTTCAATTTCCCGGCGATGATCCCGCTGTGGAAGATTGCGCCGGCGATCGCATGCGGTAACGCCTTCATCCTGAAGCCTTCCGAGCGTGATCCGGGCGTGCCGATCCGCATTGCCGAACTGTTCATCGAGGCCGGCCTGCCGGCCGGCATCCTCAATGTCGTCAACGGCGACAAGGAAGTCGTCGACGCCATCCTCGACGATCCCGACATCAAGGCCGTCGGCTTCGTCGGTTCGACGCCGATCGCCCACTACATCTATTCGCGTGGCACCGCGGCCGGCAAGCGCGTGCAGTGCTTCGGCGGTGCCAAGAACCACATGATCATCATGCCCGACGCCGACCTCGACCAGACGGTCGACGCGCTGATCGGCGCCGGCTACGGCTCGGCCGGCGAGCGCTGCATGGCGATCTCGGTGGCGGTTCCGGTCGGCAACGACACCGCCAACCGGCTAATGGAAAAGCTCATACCGCGCGTCGAAAGCCTGAAGGTCGGCCCGTCGACGGATTCGTCCGCCGATTTCGGCCCGCTGGTGACGGCGCAGGCGCTGGAGCGCGTCAAGGGCTATGTCGATATCGGCGTCAGGGAAGGCGCCAAGCTCGTCGTCGACGGTCGCGGCTTTACGATGCAGGGCTACGAGAATGGCTACTATATGGGCGGCTGCCTGTTCGACAATGTGACGGCCGACATGCGCATCTACAAGGAAGAGATCTTCGGGCCGGTGCTCTCGGTGGTGCGCGCGCCGACCTATGAGAACGCCATCAAGCTCGCCAACGATCACGAGATGGGCAATGGCGTCGCCATCTTCACCCGCGACGGCGATGCCGCGCGTGACTTCGCCTCGCGTGTCCAGGTCGGCATGGTCGGCGTTAACGTGCCGATCCCGGTGCCGATCGCCTACTACACCTTCGGTGGCTGGAAGGCGTCGTCCTTCGGCGATCTCAACCAGCACGGCCCGGATGCGTTCCGCTTCTACACCAAGACCAAAACGGTCACCTCGCGCTGGCCGTCCGGCATCAAGGACGGCGCCGAGTTCGTCATCCCGACGATGAACTGACCGGACGTTTCCTGGTTTGCGCGTCCTCGCCGCGATGCGGTTGCGGGCGCGCGGCAGGCATCAAGGACGGCGCCGAGTTCGTCATCCCGACGATGAACTGATCCAGGAATTGGGAGATGATCAGAGGAAGGCCCGGTCGTATCCGGGCCTTTTTCGGATTTTTGCCGATACGCTTGTTCGCGAATCTACAAAGTGGATGGAACCAAGCGGGTGCCCTCCGTCTTAGCCTATATCCCTGCCAAGGTGCAGGCCAATCAAACAGCGCCGGTTGCAGCCGGGGTTCTCGTCTGGCGCGAGGAGGTGTCAGATGGCACGATATCTCGTGGCAACGACGGTCGTTGCCGCCGCCGCGATGTTCGCGGCAGCCGGCCAGTCAAACGCGGCCGGGCAATGCGCGGCGCGGACCGACATCATCAAGGCGCTGGGCGAGAAGTTCCATGAAAGCGAGACCGCGCGCGGCCTGGTCAACCGCAGCGTCATCCTCGAGGTTTTCGTTTCCGAACAGGGCACCTGGACCATCCTGGCAACCGACACGCACGGGCTGAGTTGCGTTATTTCGGCCGGGGAAGGCTGGGACCATACAACGCAAGGTGGCCGCGCTGCCGGGTACCTGAGCACGCTTCTGCTTTGCTAGCATTAGAATCGGCAAGCGCCTGACGAGGCACCCGCTTGCGCTTTGCCGTTGCCGTCACCATATATGGAACATAATGGGAACATCCAGAAGTTCCCATTAGTGGCAGACCGGAACGCAGAAAGGAACGACGCGATGATGACGTCGGAACCGGCCTGGGTGGCTCCGGCAAAATGAGGCTGTCTCCTTTTGCCGGGACGCGATGGCAAAAGGAGGTGCCCCATGGCACGCAAGTCCTTTTTGGGTTGGGTGAGAAACCTGGTCCTCGCCGGCGCGCTGGCGATGGGTACGAACAGCTCGGGCGCTCAATACCAGCACTGTGTCAAGCATAGCGCTCTGGTTGCCCATCTAAGCGAGAATTTCCAGGAACGGCAGTTTGCCTTCGGGTTGATCGGCCAGGTCGCGATCATGGAAGTGTTCGTCGGCCAGAGCGGAACCTGGACCATCATCGTCACCGACGTCGACGGCACGAGCTGCATCATCGCGGCCGGCAACAGTTGGGAAAGCGTGGCTGCGCCGACCGGCCATGACGCGCGATACTGATCGGGAGCGCTCAGCGCGTGGCGGCGACCTCCGCATGGCCGCGCAGCAACGCCATCAGGCGCTTGGCATCCTTGGCGGCGGCTTCCTCGTCGCCGGCGAGGATCGAGCGGATCAGCGCGACGTGGTGCTCGGCCGATTCGGCAAGGCCGGTATCCGACTTGTAGCGGAACCAGAAACGTCGGCTGTGCGTCTGCAGGGGCGCCGCCACCCGCGCGGCGAAGGGGTTGTCGGCGGCCAGCGCGAGTGCCTCGTCGAGCGCCTTGTCGGCCTGGATGAAGGCCAGCACATTGCCCGAGATGACCGCCTTCTGCATGGCAAGCGCGGCGTCATGAAACAGGTCCGCCGCCTCGCGGGTGACGAAGCGGGCGGCCGAACGCGCCAGCACCACCTCGACGCCACGCCTGGCATCGATCACGCGCAGCCAGTCTCCGGGATGAAGCGGCGCGATCGCGATGCCGGCGCGGGGCCTGACGTCGAGCAGACCCTCCCAGGCCAGACGCTGGATCGCCTCGCGCACCGGCGTGCGGCCGAGCCCGAGACGCTCGATCAGCGCGCCCTCGGTGACGAAGCTCGCCGGCGCCAGCTCGAGCGTGACGATCATATGCTCGAGCGCGCGATAGGCCTTCGCAGCCGCGGGCTCGAAATGAGATATATCTTCCAACAGAGCCATCGCGTCTCCTGATATATTTTCCATATATCATAACGGATTCCGCATTGACAGACCGTTTCTTACTAGATATATCACTGATATATCAGATTGGAGACGCTGCCATGTGGACTGGAGTTTTTCCCGCCGTCACGAGCAAATTCACCGAGGACGACCGTCTCGATCATGCCGAAATGGAGCGCTGCTACGCGCTGCAGATGGAGGCCGGCTGCGACGGCATCATCGTCTGCGGCTCGCTCGGCGAAGGGCCGATGCTGTCGCATGACGAGAAGATCGAGGTGCTCAAGACGGCGCAGAAGGTCGCCGGAGGGAAGCCGGTGCTGCTCACCGTGAACGAGCCCGGCACCCGCGAGGCGGCAAGCATCGCGCGCCGTGCCGGGCAGGCCGGGGCCAGCGGGCTGATGGTGGTTCCCAGCCCGATCTACCATACCGACCCGGAAGAGACGGTCGCCGCCCTGCGCGCCGTGGCCGATGCCGGCGACCTGCCGGTCATGATCTACTCGAACCGGCTGGCGTACCGGGTCGACGTCACAGTCGACCAGATGGAGGAGCTGGCGTCCGACACGCGCTTCGTCGCCATCAAGGAATCCTCCGACGACATCCGTCGCTCGACGGAGATCATCAACCGGCTCGGCGACCGCTACGATCTGTTCACTGGCGTCGACAATCTTGCCTTCGAGGCACTGTCGGTCGGGGCCGTCGGCTGGGTGGCGGGGCTGGTCACCGCCTTCCCGCGCGAGACGGTGGCGATCTACCAGCTGATGAAGCAGGGCCGGCGCGAGGAGGCGCTCGAGATCTATCGCTGGTTCCGGCCGCTGCTCGACCTCGATGTCTCGACCTATCTGGTCCAAAACATCAAGCTTGCTGAAGTGCTGGGGATCGATACCAATGATCGCGTTCGGATGCCGCGCCGGCCGCTGTCGGGCGAGCGCCGCAAGGCGGTGGAAAAGATCGTTCGGGATGCGTTGGCAGTGCGGCCGAAACTGCCGGCGCTGCAGGCGTCTCCTCGATCGCCGGACAAGCTGGTGGCAGCCGAATAGAGGAATAGCATTCGCGTGCAGGAAAATTCCGATGAGACCGAGGAGGGGCGCCGCCCCTCATCCGCCCTTCGGGCACCTTCTCCCCGTGAACGGGGAGAAGGTGAAGACATCGCCATCATCGGCGGCGGTATCATCGGCATCTGCGCCGCCACCTATCTCGCCGAGGCCGGGCGCAACGTCACGATCTTCGATCGGACGGGCATCTGCGAGGAAACGAGCTCGGGCAATGCCGCCGCCTTCGCCTTCACCGACGTGCTGCCGCTGGCGCACAAGGGCATGATCCGGCAATTGCCGAAATGGCTTGCCGATCCGCTCGGCCCGCTCAGCATCCCGCCGGCCTATCTGCCGAAGCTGCTGCCATGGTTGGTCCGCTTTTGGCGCGCCGGGCGCGGCGACCGCTACGAGACGAGCCTCGCCGCACAGGCCGCGATGATGAGGCTTGCCGAAGCGGAGTGGATGGGTCTGCTCGACCGCTCTGGCACGAGGCCAATGCTACGCGAGGACGGCTCGCTGGAACTCTACGAGAGCGAGGCCGAGTTCCACGCCTCGCTGTCCGGCTGGGCGGCGCGTGAGCGCTACGGCATCGGCTTCAGCCATGTCGACGGTGCGGATCTCGCTGCGCTGCAGCCCGGCCTTTCGCCGCGCTTCATCAAGGGCACCTTCGTGCCGGGCTGGAAAACGGTCGCCGACCCCAGGCTGCTCGGCAAGGCGGTCTGGGCCCATGCCGAACGGCTTGGCGCCCGCTTCGGGCACGCACGCGTCGAGCGGATCGAGGCCGGAGCGGATGGCGCGACGATCGTGCTTGCCGACGGCACGACCCGGAGGGCAAACCAACTCGTCATCGCCGCGGGCGCATGGTCGCATCTTTTGGCCAGGGACGTCGGCGAGCACATCCCGCTGGAGACCGAGCGCGGCTACAACACGACGCTCCCCGTGTCGGCCTTCGACGTGAAGCGGCAGCTGATCTTCTCCGGGCACGGCTTCGTCATCACGCCGCTGGAAACGGGCGTGCGCGTCGGCGGCGCCGTCGAACTCGGCGGCATCGAGCGCCCGCCCAATTTCGCGCGGTCGAAGGCCATGCTGGAAAAGGCCAGGCGTTTCCTGCCGGGGCTCGATCCGTCCGGCGGGCGCGAATGGATGGGGTATCGCCCATCGCTGCCGGATTCGCTGCCCGTCATCGGCCGGGCGCGCGCGCCGAACATTTTCTACGCTTTCGGTCACGGCCACCTCGGCCTGACGCAGGCAGCGGCAACCGGGCGCTTGATCCGCGATCTCGTTCTCGGTCAGACTCCGCCCGTCGATCTCGCCCCCTTCGGCCCGCAGCGGTTTTGAACAGTCTTCTTGTCTTGACGCAATTCCGGACAGAAGGTTACGGCGAAGGCGCCGAACTTAACCGCTTCACACTTTTCCTGAAATTGCTCTAGGAAGCATCATGGCCAAAAAAACCTTCACCTGCATCGACGGCCATACCTGCGGCAATCCGGTCAGGCTGGTCGCCGGCGGCGGTCCGTTGCTCGAGGGCAAGACGATGATGGAGCGGCGGGCGCATTTTCTCTCCGAAAATGAATGGATCCGCACCCGG
>NZ_RZOJ01000139.1:0-13483 GCF_003998845.1 Mesorhizobium sp. M4A.F.Ca.ET.022.05.2.1
GGGTAGAAAGGGTGGGCAGGGAAGGATGGGAGGAATCTGGCGGGTCGGTGGGGAACCGGTAGATCCCGGGTAGGGAAGAGCCTACCCGGGCAAAGGCAGGCCATGCTGCGGCGCTCTGCGAAATCCTATGTCGAGCCAGTCGGATTGGTCGCTGTCCAAGCGCGGCGCCAGTAGACGCTCGCCCGGCTACCTGGCCGAACCAGTCGTGGAAGCGACAAAATTGATGACGCCTATGAGGCGGCGGGGTATTTCCTCTCCAATCGTTCCTGCTGCGGCGTTTGGGCGTAGAGTTCGCGGTAGCATTTGGAAAAATGCGACGCTGAAATGAAGCCGCATGCGGTGGCCACCTCGACTATCGGCACGGATGACTGGATCAGCATATGTCGTGCACGCTCGAGGCGTATCTCCAAATAATAACGGGCGGGCGAGCGCCCCATCTCATCGCGGAAAAGACGCTCGATCTGCCGTCGCGACAGTCCGACTTGCTTGGCAATATCGCCCACGGATATTGGGTCGGACGGGTAGCGTCCATCAGTTCGATTATGGTCAGCACTTTCGAATTCTGAATGCCGAGCCGCGCTCGCAAAGGCAGTCGCTGGCCATCGCTTGCGCCGCGCACCCGATCGGTCAGCACCTGCTCACAGACGCGACTGACCAGGGATTCATCAAAATCATCGCCGATCAGCTTCAACATCATGTCAAGAGCGGCCGTGCCGCCGGCGCATGTGTAGATGTCGTGATCGACCTCAAAGAGGTCGGCAAACACATGCGCGTTCGGAAATGCCTCGGCGAAGCCTGGCAGGTTTTCCCAATGGATGGCGCAGCGTTTGCCGGCGAGCAACCCGGCAGCCGCCAGCACATGGGCGCCGGTGCAGAGGCCGCCGATCGCAACGCCGCGAGCATGTTCCTCGCGCAACCAGGCCAAGGCAGATTTGTTCGAATAACGCTCGACGTTGATGCCGGTGCAGACGATGACCATCGATGGCCTGTCGGGGCCAGCCAGCATCCGCCGCTCGTCCTGCAACGAGGTGTTGACCGCACACAGCACGCCGCTCGAAGCGGGCACGGGCCGCCCGTCGATACTAGCCAGCCGCCACTTATAGGCTTCGTAGCCGAGCATCCGGTTGGCGATGCGGATCGGCTCCAGCGCAGTCGCAAAGGCGACCATGGTGAAATCCGGCACCAGAAAGAAGACGAGCGAGCGCTTGATCGGATGTTCAGACATGTTCACTGTGACTAACGTCCGTGTCGCGCACCGGATGTCGTGAATGCGCCATCGACGACAGAATTTTTTTGCTTGTCACCATTGCGTAGACTCCGGCTCTTAAGCGGCTGGGAGAGCGTACCGGAAACCGCACCACGGCGAGAGCAGATCGACCCTGCGAAATAGAAACCTTGGAATGGTGGGCCCGGTGTGTCAACGTTTTCTATATGAAATCAATACGTTAGCGGATTGTTCGCCAATCCGTTTCCATCGTACCCTCTCATATGGTCCTGGCGAACCCAACAACCAGGACGAAGAGTGATTTGAAAGCTGTGTCATGAGCAATAGGGTGACCCCTCCCCCTCTTTGACGCCTCAACTGGTTCATTGCAGTCTTTTCTGCGATCGGATGGTGTGGAATGGCTCCCGCCGCCATTGACGGCATGCTGACGATTGGAAGGGGTGCTGTGGCAGCGACCCCACGATACGGAGCCATCTACAAATCTATTGGGCGACCTGCGACACGGCTGACATCAGCTCCTGGGGGCTTGGCGCCGCAAACATGTATCGCCCGCCCTCTGGAACCTCCGTGAAGCTCCAGCGGACGATCCCCTGGCGATCCAGCAGGAACTGACCGACCAGTTGTCCGTGTCCCGTTGCCATCATCTGCTCGTCGGCTTCGGTCATTTCGTAGTGGTCCTTTTTGCCAAGGATTTCGCCGGCTGCGATAGGATCCATGGGACCGGGCAACTCGCCTGGTATGTCGATCCTCATATCCTTTACCGCTGCCATCGAGACCTTGTACGGCCAGTTCGTCTCGTCTTGGGTGAATTCGAGATTGGGCAATCCAAAAGCACGATGTGAAGCGCGTTCAGGGTCGGAGGCCGCAAGCAGATTCGGCATCGGGTGGTAGCGGAAATAGAGACGCGCCCGCTCGATCGGCGTATTGACCACCGTCAGGCTCCCCACACCCTTTTCGCGCAGCTCCGGATCAAGCCGCGCCTGGGCGGCAATATGGCGCCGGCAAAACGCACAGTGCAGACCTCGAAACAGGCCGACCAACACCGGTTTTTGTCCGCGAAAGTCGTCAAGCGCGATCTTGCCTTCCTGGGTAATGGCGTCGAGTACCAGGTTCGGCGCTCGGTCGCCCGGCTGAAGCGGTATCAAGTCAATACGCGCGGACATTTCCAACCTCCCACCCCGGCTAGTCGAGAAAAGGCAGCACCACAAGCGCTTCCGGGTCGAGCCCGTGCTGGGCGCATATGCCCTGCGCCAGGGAAAAGTAGCGTTCGGCCTCGGCCAGATTGTCGAGGTCGAGACTAAGCGTTGCAAGACCATCATAGCACGGAAACAGCAGTTGGGGCTCGCCCGTTTCGCGGGCTACGTCCAGTGCTTCGTGGAACAACCCAACCGCCAGTTCCGGACGGCCATTGCACTGGTGGATCTGCCCAAGCACGATTAACGGCACCGGCAGGTGCTCGCGCTGGTCGAGCGCCCGGTCGATCTCGATGGCCTTCTCGGCAGCAGGCACGCCCTCCGTTGGACAGCGATCCGTGAAAGTGCAGCAAGCAACCGCGAGATTGGCGAGGAGGCGCGCCTGGAAACCCAAATCACCAATATGGCGCGCCACTTCAAGACCGCGCCGACAGACCTCGATTGCCTTTGCGGGATCGATGGTCGTGTAAAGCACGCCGAGATTGGTGTAGCCGCGGCACGCCGCGCCGGGTAGACCGGCGGCTTCGGCCAATTCAATGCTACGTTCAACCAGGCCAACGGCTTCGCGGTTTCGTCCAAGGCGAGCCAGCGCAACAGCCTTGGTATTAAGTGCCTCGGCGGTCACGAGAGTGGCATCAGCCCCTCCTTCGGAAACATGCTCCGTTGTCAGAGTGCTTACGCAATCCAGCGCCGCGTCCGCCCATTTTGCGGCGAGAGCGTGATCTCCGCTACGGAACGCCTGTCGGCCACGTTCTTGCCAGAGATGCGCCTGCTCGATCGGGGCATCAGCTCCATCGAGGAGCGCTGCCGCTTCAGCATAGCGGGATTCCGCGTTGTCCCGCTTGCCGACATCCCAGAACAGCCGCCCGATCTTGCGCAAAACGCGCGCCGAAGCGACACGATCGGTGGATTCGCGGTATGCCTGCAAGACCGTCTCGTAGTGGCGGTGCGCGATTTCGCGGCGGCCTAGCGGGCCGCTCAAATCGGCAATGCGCTCTTGAATTGCCAGTTTGAGCGGTGTTTGCCCGATCGCCAACGCAGTCAGTGCTCGCTCGTAGAGACGAAGCGCGTCGTCGTTGGCGTATATCATGCGAGCGCGATCGCCCGCCGCCTGCAGGTAATGCGCCCCCCTCTCCCGCTCGGCGCTCTGTGCGAAATGATGACCGAGCGCGGTCAAATCCTCGAGCCGTTCCGGCTTGTCGCCGCACAGTTGCTCCAAGGCGGTACCGACCCGCCCATGGATATCGGTCCGGCGTTGCAGGAGCAGGTTCTGGTAGATCACGTCCTGCAGCAATGTTTGCGTAAAGCGGTAGCTTTGCGACGAGACCGAGCCTGATCCTGCAACCTCCTCGATGATTTCCGCATCGCAAAGCAATTCGCAGCCTGCCTCCAGCCGGCCGGGGTCGGCTGTCACCGCTTTCAGAAGTGTGGCATCGAAGCGCGGGCCGATTACCGCGGCTTCCTGGGCCAACCGGCGCACCTCCGGGGGCAGCCGGTCGACGCGGGCAAGCAACATTGCCTGGATAGTGGCGGGAATGCCGGTTGCGACTTCGCCTGCCACGGTCCGCCATCGCTGGCCCTCGCGCATCAGGACACCGCCATCGATAAGGCCGCGAACGATCTCCTCGACAAAAAGCGGGTTGCCGCCCGCGCGCTCGAGGATCTGGTCGACAAGCCCGCCTGCGGAGCTTACCCAGCTCTCGCCGAAAAGCGCCGCCAGCAGGCTGCGTCCGTCACTACTGTTGAGCGGCGAAAGCCGGAGCGCTGTGTGACTGACCCGACTTGAGTCGAGCTGGTCGTTGTCCGGCGCCGGACGATGCGTGACCAGCAACATCAACCGCGTACGTTCCAACCTGTCCATCACGAAACGCAGTGCCTCGAGCGACGCGGCGTCGGCCCAGTGCAGGTCCTCGACGACAATCAACAGCGGCGACAACGCAAGCCGCCGTTCGATGATGGTGCGGACCGCGTAGAGAATTTGCCGCCGCAACTGCTCGGGCTCGACATGCTGCAGGGTGGCATCGGGGTCGCCAAGGCCAAGCACATGGTAGAGCAAAGGCATCAGCCGCTTCGCCTCCTCGCCCTGCAGGCCGAGATCGGTAAGCAAGCCCGCGAGCTTGCCCCGCATTTCGTCCCCGCTGTCGTTTTGCATCATCCCGGCAGCGCTGCGCACCACTGCGCCCAAGGCGCCAAATGATTGTTCGCCCAGCGGTGAGCAAGTGGCCTGCCGCACGGCGACGTTGCGAAAACGATCCTCGTCGCCGACGCGGGCGACGAACTCCTTCACCAGCCGCGATTTCCCGATACCGGCTTCTCCGACGAGGCGGACAAGTTGGGCCGAGCCGCCGCACGCCTGGTCGAGGCTCGCCAGCATTCTATTCAGCTCCGCACCGCGACCTATTATCGGCGCACTGAGGCCGAGCACCTCGAGCCCGCGCGCCGCACGCGGCGCCGTAAGCGGTGCATCCAGTCGATGGACGAGCACACTGCCAGCCTTGCCGCGAAGCACGACATCCCCCAGCGACTCGTAAGAGAAGGCATGCCGGGTCAGCCTGTGAGTGAGCTCGCCGACCAGCACCTCACCCGGTGCGGCCAGCGATTGCAGGCGTTGCGCCGTATTCACTGTGTCTCCGGTCACCGAATAGGATTTGGCGGCGCCGATGCCCAATCCTCCAGTAACGACCGGACCGGTGTTTATGCCGATGTGGAGTAACAGAGGCGAGCCGGAGTGGGAGGTGCGTTCGCCGAGCCGTGCCGTCCGGGCGATCATGTCGAGAGCGGCGCGGAGCGCACGTTCCGGATCGTCCTCGTGCGCGACCGGTGCACCGAACAAAGCGAGCAGTGCATCGCCGATGAATTTGTCCACGAAACCACCAAAGTTTCGCACGGCCGCTGTCAATTCCTTGAACAGTTCGTTCTGCAGCGTTTGCATGACCTCGGGGTCGAGCTGCTCGCTGAGTGTCGTGAAGCCGCAAAGGTCGGCGAACAGGACCGTTACCGTCCGGCGATCGGCGTCAGAGACGGGATGCAGCCGTTCTTCGCTCTCGATGTTCGCAAGCAGCGACGGAGTTCGAGAAGGCGGCTCAATCGTCCGGCTTGGTGTCGGAGCAGGCGGTTCAACGGCCTTTGCCGGCGCGCCGAGGCTTGCCCCACATTTCGGACAGAACTCGAAATCAGGTGCGCAGAAGTAGCCGCAACCGGCGCATGGCACGGGCTGGCGCCTGCCACACTTCGGACAGAAAGCGAAACCGCCCTCAACCTCGAAACCGCAGCCTGAGCACTCCATGGAGCAAGACCTCACTTGCGGCCGTGACGGCGTGATCTCGCATAGCGCTTCACGGTCGCGGTATTCACAAGCATGAACCGATAGCCGTCGACCAGCAAGCGGCAGCGCAAATGGGCGTCGAGCGACCCGTGTGGACCCTGTGGCAGAGCGCTGCCGATCCGGACCGCTGGGTACCCATCGTTTGCGAAAGTTCCCTCTTGCCCTCCTTCTTCCTGCTATCGTGGAGATGAGGAGACGGACCATGAGCGCGAATCGTAAGCTAGCGGCAATCCTGGCTGCAGATGTGGTCGGATATAGCCGGCTCGCGAGCGCGGACGAAGATCTTACTTTGGCAAGATTGCGGACCCTGCGCAGCGACCTGATCGATCCCACCATCGCAGTGCACAACGGGCGGGTGATCAAGCGCACCGGGGATGGGGCGCTGGTTGAGTTCCGCAGTGTGGTGGATGCCGTGCGCTGCGCCGTTGAGGTTCAAAATGGTATGGTTGAGCGCAATGCCGGCGTGCCGCAGGACCGTCGCATCGAGTTCAGGATCGGCATCCATCTGGGGGATGTGGTGGAAGAAAGTGACGGCGACCTGATGGGCGACGGCGTCAACATCGCCTCGCGTTTGGAGGGCGTCGCGTCGCCCGGCGCTATCTGCCTGTCCGAGGATGCCTATCGCCAGGTCAAGGCGAGGCTCGACCTCTCGGTCAGCGATCTCGGGAGCACGCAGCTCAAGAACATCGCCGAGCCGATCAGGGTCTATTCGCTGCAAGTCGGCAGCGCCGCGACCAAGGCGGCCGCGGCCTCGGAAACCGCGACGAGCCGGCCGACGACGGCAGCGCCGCCGAAGCTGTCGATCGCCGTCCTGCCGTTCGCCAACATGAGCGGGGACACCGAACAGGACTACTTCGCCGATGGCATATCTGAAGACATCATCACGGCGCTGTCCAAACTGTCGCAGCTCTTCGTCATCGCCCGCAATTCGTCGTTCACCTTCAAGGGCCAGAACGTCCGTGTGCAGGAGGTGGGCGCGAAGCTCGGCGTGCGGCATGTGCTTGAGGGCAGCGTACGCAAGTCGGGGAACAGGGTGCGCATCACCGCACAGCTCATCGATGCAACTACGGGCGGCCATCTTTGGGCGGAGCGGTTCGACCGCGACCTGACCGACATATTCGCCGTGCAGGACGACGTGACGCAGCAGATCGTCGGTGCGCTGGCGCTCAATCTGACTGACGGTGACCGTCAGCGGCTGGCGCCCGAGCACTCGCGCGACACGGAGGCGTATGACTATTTCCTGCGGGGCCGGGAACTGTGGCACCGGCTGACGAGGGAGACGAACATCGCAGCCCGCGACCTCCTGCAACGTGCCATCGAACTGGACCCGACGTTTGCCTCTGCTCACGCTTTCCTCGCCCTCACGCACGGACTCGATTACCTGAACAGGTGGAGTGCGTCGCCGTCGGAATCGATGGCGCAAGCGGAAGAGGTCGCAACGCATGCGGTAACGCTGGATGGCAGCAATCCCTGGGCGCACTGGGCGCTGGCTATCACCAAGCTGTACACTCGACGACACGACGGCGCCATCAACGAGGCCGAGCGCGCGATCGTCCTCAATCCGAACTTCGCCGAAGGGCACGTCATCCTCGGCGAGGCGCTGTACTATTCGGGCAGATCCGAGGAGGCCCTCGAGAGTTTCGCCCGGGGGAAGACCTTGAATCCCTACTTTCCGGACGTGCTTCTGCACTTCCAGGCTTTGGCCCAGTTTCAATTAGGGAGGTACGAAGAGGCCGTTGACCTTTTGATGCAACGGCTGGCTCGCAACGCCGTCACCGACGTCTCGCGCGCGCTTCTAGCCGCCTGCTACGGCCATCTGGGCCGTTTCGCCGAGGCCCGCGCGGCATGGGAGGAGGTGCTTCGCGTCAATCCCGACTATTCGCTGGAATACCGTCGCAAAGTCTTGCCCTACAAGAACCCTGCCGATTTCGAAGTCGCGGTGGACGGGCTCCGCAAAGCCGGTATCGTGCAATGACAGGGTGAGTCAGCGGGCGGGCCTTGAGCTGCGGTCGATCCTTTTTGCCTGTTTCTGGATCGCGCCGATCTTGACAGAGCAGTACTGCCATCCGATGCCATCATCCGTTTTTGACAGCCGACTCTTGCCGAAGAAAACCAAAGCTCGATGAACCAGGAAATCGCCGGCTACGTTTCGGAACCCTTGTTCTCCCCTCGAACCAGGCGCGGGTAAGACGGCGTGGCGCATAACCCCTTGGTTTCAATCGTGGTGCCTGCGCACAACGCGGAGGCGACGCTGGCGCGCGCGCTCGATTGCCTTCTCGATCAGCAAATGGCGGATTGGGAGGCGATCATCGTCGACGACGCCTCCACAGACCGCACCCCCTCGATCATCGCCGGCTATGTGCAGCGCGATGCCCGATTTCGGACGTTGAGGTCGTGCGCGTATAGCGCCGCCGCCGCGCGCAATAGCGGGATTTCGACAGCGCGCGGCCACTGGCTCATGTTTCTGGATGCGGACGATTGGGTGGATGCCAGCTTCCTTGCGAAAATGCTGGCCGCACTGGAAACCGCTGCCGATGCGGCGGCCGTCTATTGCGGTTCTCGGCGTGTGATGCCCGATGGCGAACTCACCCCGTCGAGCATCTCAACCGAGGTCGCGATCCAGCCCTTCGAAACATTCGCCCGCCAGTGTGCCGTCTGTACTCACGCGCTGCTGGTCAACCGGGAGACAATTGTCGAGTTGGGCGGTTTCGATGTGTCGCTGCGCACCTGCGAGGACTGGGATCTGTGGCAGCGCCTCGCACGCCTGGGCAAAAATTGGGTAATGGTCGACGAGCCGCTCGCTTTCTATCGGATCAGCCCCAACTCGCTCTCCCGCGATTCGACGCAGATGCTGGCAGATGCGGGAATCGTGATCGCCCGCGGCTTTTCTCCTGATTCCAGGGTCAAAGACCCGGCAGCGGCTCACGCCAATGGTGCGATAGAAGCGAACGGCTGCTCCGCCTCCGAAGCCCTCGCATGGTTCGCGTTGTGGAACACCGCGTCGGATTGCGGCCGCGGCTCGCGGCCGATCGACCCGCAGTCCCTGCGCGCGCTTCCGGTAGCACGTAAGTGGGCGCGTGAGATCGCCAGGGTGGCCGTCGATGGCCTTATGGTAGGGAGCCTGTCGGTGCCGGCGCAATTGGCTGCCAGGTGGGACAGATTCGGCGGCGCTATTACTGAGTTGATTATCGGACTCGGCAAGGTCTGGGACAATGCCGCTGCGGCTCGCCGCGTCCAGTATCACCTTGAGCAGATGCTTCTCGAGGCCGACGATCTTGCCGCGCCGCGCAGTCTGGCGCGGACACTTGGACTTCGCGTCGACGCTCGAAATCCGACCTCGACCGAACTGCCGGAAGGAACCGATCAAATCTATGCCCATCTGATCATGGATGGCCAGATCGACGCTGTCGTGCAGTTCGGCGTACTCGGAACAGTGACAACGGATCATTGGATCGAATTGATCCTGGACATCCTGCCCCCTGACCGGCTTTCAGACAGTGCCGAGGCATTATCCACAGCGGAACGCCGGTCTGATCCGGACAGCCACTTCGGCAAACTCGCGCAATTGGCCGCGGAAGCGCTGGAGCTGGTTCGGTCGAGCGCCGAACCCGCAGAACCTCCTGCAACGCCGCGCCGAGCACGGACCACGGATAGGAGTGATCGCACGGCGTTCTGGAATAGCTATTTCGCGACCGAGGATCCCTGGAGCTACGGTTCGCGCTATGAGCAGGAAAAATATGAGCGGCAGCTCGAAATCCTTCCTGCCGGTCCCATCGGACGGGCGCTTGAGCTGGCCTGCGCGGAGGGCCACTTCACGCGGCAGCTGGCGCCGCGTGTGGGCCGTTTGACCGCAACTGACATCTCCGCCATAGCCATCGAGCGGGCGGGCGCGCGATGCAGCGATCAGCCGAATGTTGAGTTCGGCGTACTGGATTTCGCTGCCGACACGCTGCCGGGTGGGATGGATCTGATCTTCTGTTCGGAAGTGCTCTACTATCTGGATGATCTCGCCGAGCTGCGGCGCATCGCCAAAAAATTCGCCGAAGCATTGGCGCCTGGCGGCAGTTTCATCAGCGCGCACGCATTCGTGCTGCGTGACAATGTTGAAAGGACGGGCTTCGACTGGAACACATTCGGTGCAAAAGCGATCTCGGAGACGCTGGCAGCGACCGAAGGTCTCGTGCTCGAGCAATCGATCCAGACCGAGCTCTACCGTATTGACCGCTTCCGCCGGCTGTCGCCGGACGATGTGGCGACGGAACCGGTGATCGATTATGTGCCAATCCGCGCGCCTATCGAAATCAGCGTCGCGCGAAATATCGTCTGGGGCGGGGCGCGGGCCTTGCGCCGCGACGTCGCGCGTAACGAGCGGCGGCAGCGTATCCCTGTCCTCATGTATCACAGCGTCTCCGACGATGGTCCGGCCGCGCTCGCCCGCTTTCGGCTCACGCCCACCGCATTCGCCAGCCAGATGAGATGGCTGCGCGCCAATGGCTTTCACGCGATTAATTCCGAGCAGTTGGAAGGGTTCATCGCCAACCGCAGCCCTTTCGTTGGCCGCCCGGTGCTCATCACCTTCGATGACGGCTTCCAGAACTTTGCCGACCATGCCTGGCCGACCTTGCGCGCGAACGACCTGACCGCGGAAGTGTTCCTGGTGACGGACCTGGTGGGTGAAAGCGCACGCTGGGACGCCGAGATCGGCCCGCCGACGCAGCTTATGGACGCCGGGACGGTGCGACGCCTCTCCGCCGAAGGTGCGTTCTTCGGAAGCCATCTGGCGACGCATCGCGCCATCGATGGTCTGTCGAGTTCTGGCCTGGCCGCCGAGCTCCTGCGCTCTCGTATGGTCATCGAACGGTGGATCGGTCGGCCAACCACGGCGTTCGCGGCGCCCTTCTCTGTCACCGACCGAAGGCTTGGCCGGCTGGCCAGGGAGTGCGGCTATCGGATCGGCTTCGGCGGTAGACACGGGCCGGCGGACCTCGATTGCGATCCCATCGACCTTCCGCGCATCGAGGTTCGCGGGGATCGCTCGCTCGATGACTTTGTTGCCATTGTCGAGGCGGTGCTCGAATGATGCGACTGGATCAGACGCCGCCCTCGCTTGCGGTTGCGCACCAGAACATCCCCCTGAAATAGGGCCTGACGTGAGAGGCTCAGGTCGCCTTGATTCCTGCCTGGCCGATCTTGCGCCATCGGGCGTTTTCACGAACCAGTTTCAGGTCTTCGGTCGTCTCGGCAAATGTCCGCAATCGGTATTGCCGAAGCAAGTCCGGGAAGAGCGCCCCCTCCGGCAAGCCGGCAAGCTGCTCGCGGACCGAGGTCTTCTCATCAATGACCCGAGTGCCCCAGGCATTTTCCCGTACCTGCAGCTCCGCAGCCAGATCGCGCTCTTGCGGCACGTTTTCGTCTAGCGCAGCCAGCAGGATCGAGTGGAAAAGCGCTACATAGCCGATCTGCCTCAGGCCGCCCACGACCCGCACCCGCGGCAATATGGCAAGGGCGAGGAACATCAGGAACAAGTTCGGCAGCAGCACGCCATCCAGCAGCGCCTGCCCAAGCTGCGGCCGCTCGAACGGGATGGAAAGACCATGCGGCCTGTCAGGCTCGATCAGGTGCCCGTTCTTCAGCACGAGCTTGCGTACTCGCTGCTCGCGGATACCCCAGAAATAGTCCGTGGCATTGGGCAGGAATCTGCCGAATGGTCCTGATGCGGCCTCTTGCAAGGCATGCTCGAGGCGCTGGCGTCTTGCGGGCTCGATGAGCAGCCTGGAAAGAAGGCTGCCGTCATCTTCCAGATGCCGCGCTACTGCTACCGCGGCGAGCCGATCATCGATGAAAACCGGCAGGGCCATGCCGGAACGATCCCAATTGGTGACCAGATCCTCGTTGAGGGCTGTCAGCGCATCGGCAGCGGTTCCAAACACCTTGTTTTGGCTGGCAAGCAGCGTGCCCAGCCAGCGGCTGGCATCGGTTTCATCACCGACTGCTTCGAGCGCACGCTTGTTGAGGGAGACGGGACCGGCCGCGCAAGCGCTTTTGCGGCACAGTTTGTGGCGGCCCATGCCAAACAGGTTGACCTTGTCGTTGCCGACATCGAGCCAGCCCGGCCCCTCCCGGCCAATTGTCTCCATGGTCATCGTCGTTCCCATGAAAGCGAAGAAGGCCGACAGCCCGCTTTCGACCGCGCCGAGCCAGGCAAGCAGGAGGGCATCGAAGGTGATCCGGTCCATCAGAAGCAGGCAATGCAGGCCGGACTGAATCACCGGTCTGTGCTCGAACTCTTCGAGGGCCTTGCCGATCTCCTCAGGCTGCACAATCACACTGAGGCGCTGATGCAGGACTTCGCGCAGGATCGAGCGGGCAGCGATCGCCGGGCCTGATGCAGGCCTTGCCACCGGCCGCCACAGATGGCGGGCGTAATCGGAAACCTGTGAATTCCAGTTCTGCTCGATGTCACGCACCACTTCCGGGCAGAGCAGCGAAAGCACCGCCAGAATTTCCGCCGGGGGCGTAGGGGGTGGATCAAAGACGGCGGTCATTGGTCCCGTCTAGCCGCTTGCGGTGCAAACGCCAAGGGAGACCAGACAGTTAAGACCATACAGCGGATCCTAGAATCGCAGCCGGGCCATGCTCAGCAGGTCGTGGTACTGCCCGTCGGTAAAGCCGGCCTTCACATGCCGACCTTCGACCTCGAAACCGTGGCTGGTGTAGAGACGGATGGCCGGTTCGTTGTCGGCATAGACCGTCAATTCGACCCGTTTCAGGGCCCGCCAGTTGTCGGCCACGTCAAGCAGCGCGCCAAGTATGGCAGAGCCAATGCCCTTGCCGACAAAGGCATCGTCGACGCCGATGTTGATCTCGCCGATATGCGAACGGCGCGGCGAACCCTGCACGACCAAGCTGCCATGGCCGACGACCTTGCCGTCCAGCTCCGCAACGATCCAGGTGGTTTCCTGGCCGGACTTGGCGATGCGCCGCTCCACCTGCTCCACCCTCTCGAAGGGCATCCTGAAAGTGCCCCAGCGGAAGCCCGGCATGTTGAAGATCGTGCAAAGCGCCTCCGCATCGCTTGGCCGCACGGGTCGGAGCTGCGGCTGGATTTTCTCGGAGGATGGCGAGGTCGTGCTGTTCATGGCGTTCCCGGCTAGAGCAATTCCAGGAAAGTGTAAGCGGTTTTCCGCCCGGAATTGCGTCCGAACAAAGATAGAGCAGTTCGCCGTTTCCTTTGAAACGATGAAATGCTCTATGGCAATCGGCTGGGCACGATGCACCGGACGTCACCTGAAAATCCAGCCGTCTCTGCAATCTATGATGCCGATTGCGAGCCAAAGTAACGAGAGGCGACGTACAGTTTGAAGACGCCGCTGACGCCGATCCAGCCGAAAAGGGCGAGCCACGCCAATGTTGCGGTCGCCGTCCAGCCGATCCGGTGCACCGCGGCGTCGGTGATGACGAGGCCAAGGATGGCAAGCAGGCCAACCAAAAACTGCGCCAGGCCGAGCACCAGCAGTTCCTCGCGCGGCGCGCTTCTCCACACAAGATATATGCCGCCCGCACCGGCGAGGAAGATGGCGCTATAGACCTGAGCGTGGAAGGCATCGACCGGCCATGGCCAGATGCTGCTGAATGTCAGGGGAAAAAGCAGCAGGCCGACGCCATAGAGCCCGAGGATCGCCGATTCCACCGGCATGTAGCCGCGCCATGCGGCGCTTAACGTTACGCCTTTTGCCGAAG
>NZ_RZOJ01000013.1:0-38019 GCF_003998845.1 Mesorhizobium sp. M4A.F.Ca.ET.022.05.2.1
ACCTGGATCTGGTCGCGCGCGGCGGCGAAGCCGGACGACGCGGCGAGCGCAAGCGCAGCGGCCGACGCCGTGAGAAGGAATTTGTTCATGTGGCCTGCTCCTGTTCGGAAGATGGTCTCTCGGCACCGCTGTCCATTGGCGCCCGGTGAGGCCAATAGCTTCCGATTATAACAGTTGCATGACAGTTTCGTGTCAGCCCGGTAACGTCTCACTGGTCTGGCGGAAACGGCTGGCCGCCAGCCTCCGCGAGGCAACGGCCGTTTGCCGGAGGGAATCAGGGACTTGCGCGAATTTCGATGACCGCCCCCGCCCTCGGCGGCGCGAGCCGCGGCCGCCGAGAAAAGAAAAGCCGGACGAGAGCGCGTTGCCCCTGGCCAGAGCGCATCATGGCCGAGCCATCGCCGAAAACAGGTCCGTTGGGGTAGATTCGACGCTGTTTCATGCCGGCGGTCGCTGCTCCCGCCCGTAACCGAAGGAGCGAATCCGATGCCGCCATTGTTCCGGCTCGACGCCCATTTTGGTATGGTGCGATCGCACCATACCCTTGCGACATCCCTTCGGTTCCCGGTGTGCTTTGCACAAATTGGACGCGACGGCGCCGGCCCGCAGGAGATAATCGGCCCTTCGCCTCGGCAGGCCTAGCCAGCGTTTCTCTGGACCTGGGCGCCCGTGCCGAGCCAGCGCTCGAGCTTCTCGAGCAGCGCCCTCGGGCTGATCGGCTTGGGCAGGTAGTCGTCCATGCCGGCCTCCAGGCAGCGCTCGCGGTCGCCCTTCAGCGCATGCGCGGTGACGCCGACGATCGGCACATGCATGCCGCTCTCCTCCTCGAGCCGGCGGATGGCGGCCGTCGCCTCCAGCCCGTTCATCTCCGGCATCGACACGTCCATCAGGATCATGCGCGGATTGAGCCGGCCGTAGGCGTCGAGCGCCTTGCGGCCATTGCCGACGATCTCGAAGCCGTAGCCGGTCTCGCCGAGGATCTGCGTGAACACCATCTGGTTCACCTCATTGTCCTCGGCGACGAGGATGTCGAGCCCGCGTTCGGCGCTTGCCGGCCGGGCGCGCGCACGAACCGGCGGCGGCTGCAGCAGGGCCCGTTCCGACGCTGCCGTGTGCGCCTGCGCCGGCGCTGCGCGCGGCGGTCCGCTGCCGAGGGCGCCAGCTCCCGCTTGCGGCGGACGGCTGCCGACCGTGCTGTGGCGATGGCGCTGGATGGTGGCGACCAACGTCTCCAGCAGCACGGAGGAGCGGGCCGGCTTTATGAGCTGCGCGTCGATGCCGAGGTCGCGGTAACTGGTGTTGGCGAGCGACTGGTCGACGGACGTCAGCATGATGATCGGCGTGTGCGCGAGGCCGTCGGTATTGCGCACGATGCGCGCCATTTCGGCGCCGCTCATGCCCGGCATCTGGTAGTCGAGCACGACGCAGTCGACCGCCACGCCATAGGCGGCCGCCGCGATCAGTACCTTCAGCCCCTCGGCTCCGCTTTCAGCCGCGCAGGAATCGAACGTCCAGGACGCCATCTGCTCGCTGAGAATCGAGCGGTTGACGGCATTGTCGTCGACGATCAGCACCCGTGCCCCTGTCACGTCCACCGGCATGATCCGCTGCGCGCCCTCCTGGACGGCGCGCGGCAGCGTCACCGTGAACCAAAAGGTCGAGCCCTTGCCTTCGGCGCTCTCGACACCGATCTCGCCGGCCATCAGATCGACCAGCCGCGAGGTGATGGCCAGGCCGAGCCCGGTACCCTCGTGCCGCCTGGTCGAGGAGGTGTCGACCTGGCTGAACTTTTCGAACACAGCCCTCAGCTTGTCCTCGGGGATGCCGATGCCGGTATCGGTGACCGAGATGGTCAGCTTCGTTCCCATCGGCACGCGCTCGCCGGTGACGTCGACCAGCACATGGCCTTCGTCGGTGAATTTTACCGCATTGCCGAGGAGGTTGGTGACGATCTGCCTGATGCGCCCGACATCGCCGATGAAGTGGCTGTCGAGGCCCGGCTGGACGCGCACGATGAGCTCGAGATCCTTCTCCTTGGCGCGCGTCGAAACCAGCGTCGCCACATCCTCGATCGCCTCGGCCAGGTTGAAGGGAGCCGGATCGAGCACCATCTGGCCGGCGTCGATCTTGGAAAAGTCGAGGATGTCGTTGATGATGGTGAGCAGCGCGTTTCCCGACTTGACGATGATGTCGGTGAAGGTCTTCTGCTTGGGGTCGAGATCCGACTTGGCCAGCAGCTCGGCCATGCCGAGCACGCCGTTCATCGGCGTGCGGATCTCGTGGCTCATATTGGCCAGGAATTCCGACTTGGCGCGGTCGGCGAGCACGGCGCGCTGCCGCGCTTCGCTGAGCTCGGCCTCGCGCTGCTTGAGCTCGGTGATGTCGGTGGTGGAGCCGATGAGATAGAGCGAACCGTCGGAGGCGATCATCGCCCCCTTGCGCGCGAACTGGTGCCTGACGCTGCCATCGGCGAGCGTCACGCTCTCCTCGATCTCCTGCGTCTCGCCGGTGCGCAGCACTGCGAGATCGCCGGCGACGAAGGCCTCGCCGTCCGGCCCGAAGATCTCGACATCGGTCTTGCCGATCGCCTCATCCTTGGCGAAGCCGGTGAGATCGCACCAGCCCTTGTTGACGTAGAATTGCCTGAGGTCCGAACGCTTGGCGTAGATCGACACCGGCACATTGTCGATGAGGCTGCGGAACACCTCATTCTCGCGCATGCTCTCTTCCAGCGCCCGCTCGCGCGCCTTGACGTCGGTGATGTCGGTGCTGGAGCCGACCAGATGCACCGACCCGTCCGTCGCCACCAGGCGGCTCTTGCGCGTCATCAGCTGCCGCACGGTGCCGTCGCGATGGGTGACAGGCTCCTCGACCTCGCGCCCGTTGCCGGTGGCGACGACCTCGATGTCGTCATGGCTGTAGTTTTCGGCATCATCGGCGCCGAACAGCTGGCGATCGGTGCGGCCGATGACATCTTCCTTGGCAATGCCGGTGAGCGCGCACCATGCCTTGTTGACGAATTCGATGCTGAGATCCTGGGCCTTGATGAAGGCAGCCACCGGCAGCTCGTCCATGACGTGCCGGAACAGGTCGATCTGCCGCATGGAGTCATGCAGCGCCTTCTCGCGACTCTTGATGTCGGAAATGTCGACGCGCACGCCGATGAAGGTGCCGTCCTCGGTCCGCATGTCGTAGACCTGGTACCAGCGGCCGTCCGGATTGCGCCGTTCATAGGATGAGTTCGGCAGCCGGTAGTGGGCGAGCATCGCGTCGAACCACCCGTCGCGATCGCGCTCATAGAGGCTGTCGATCTCAGGATCGCCGCTCTGGCGGAAATAGCCGACCGAATGGCCGAGAACCAGCGCCTCGCGGAAACTGCGGCCGGGCTGCCACACCGGCTTCAGCGCCGGAAGCGTCTCCTGCAGTTTGCGGTTGGCGAAGACGAACCTGTCGTCACGATCGTAGATGATGACGCCGGCCGGCAGCGATTCCAGCACGGTGGCGAGGTTCTTGCGCGCATCCTCGGCCTCCGCCTCGCGCTCCTTCATGTCGGTGACGTCGACGTAGGAGATCAGCCGCTTGCCGCCGGCGAGCGGCGCCAGCGAGGCAATCAGCGTGCGGCCGTCATTGAGTGGCAGCTGCCGCGATCCGGCAACGCCAGCCCTGATCTCGGCCTCGCGCTCGGCCATGAGGCGCTGCCATGCCTCGTCGTCGGCTCCGTAGGGGTCGATCCCGCGGCTCGCTTCCATCAGCTCGCGGAAGCCGCTGCCGATCCCGGCGCGGCTGGGCTCGATTTTCCAGAACTCGTGGAAGGCGCGGTTGATCACCTGCGCGCGCATGTCCGCGTCGAGGACCAAGACGCCGATCGGCATCTGGTCGACCATGGCGCGAAGATTGGCGAAGGTCTCCGCGGTCCTGGCGTTGGCGCTCTCGATCTCGGCATCGCGGCGCTTGACGTCGGTGATCTCGTAGTAGGTCAACAGCCGCTTGCCCCCGGACAGCGCGGTGACAGAAAACATCATCGTCCTGCCGTCGGCGTGGACAAACTCGCGCGGCGACACGGAGCCGTCGCGAATCTCCGCGACGCGGCCGGCGAGGTAGCGCTGCCATTCCTCTTCGTCGATATCGCCATAGATGCCGTTGCGGCGGTTGAGTTCCATCAGGCGGCTGAACGGAGCGCCGACGGCCACGGCTCCGTCGGGAATCCTGGAGAGGTCGCGGTAGGCCTTGTTGATGATCAGTGTATCGAGCTTGGCATCCAGGAGCACGACGCCCATGTGCATGGCGTCCATCGTGCGCTCGAGATCGGCAAGATGCTGTACGCTGTCTTCGCCGGCGAGCGCATCGTCGCCACGCGCAACCGCTGCTTCGAGGGGGTCGCGTTTGCCGCCGTTCCCGCCCGTCCCGTCCACGTCCGCCATGCTGATGCCACCCCCAGCCGAACCCCCGTCGCGGTTCGTCGGCGGACTGTGCCTCAGAAGCATTAACGATCCGCTAACCTTAACAAAACATCAGCGGAGATCGGGGTCGGTCGCGGCCTAGCCGTGTCGCGCCGGTTGTCGGCCGTCGCGCGGCCGCGTTATAAGGCATATGAGGGTTTTGCTAATGTTCGGACGAATCGTGCTGCTTTTCCTTTGCCTGGCGCTGCTTGCGGCGGGGGGCTGCGCGCGTAGCGACGACGGCACGGTGATGATCCCGAAGCCCCTCGATGTCCGACGCATCTGGGACAGGCCGCCGCCGCCGCAAGCCGGTCCGCCGCAGTTGCAGCCAGGTGCCTTTCCGGCGCCGCCGCAGGCACCCAGACGCCTCGCGGGCCGCAGGCTCCCCCCGCCGCCGGCGCCACCAGGACAGACGGCAAGTCCCCCCTCGCTGTCGTCCGAGCCGGAACAGCCCCTGGCCTGCAGGAATGTCAGCGCACCCGGCAAGCGCTTCCGCGTGGTCTGCGAATAGCAGGGCGATAGACTCAGTTTGCTGGGAAGAAGGCCGAGGCCGACCACTCTCCCCGTGCGCGGGTCGGCCGGTTTGTCGACCGCGCCTTTGCTTTCGCTGGCGCCGGCCCCCTGTGGGACGGCCCCCGGGCGGCGCCCTCAGCCGCCAGACGGTATAGCTCAAAGTGTCGAATGGTCCCGGTGAAACCTTTGCCCCACACTTCGCGTTGTAGCGGCAAAGGGAGACCGAGGATGTCCATTCACTTCACCGTCTCCGGCCTGACCAGAAACCTCATCCACTCACTCGGACTGGACCACGAGCGGGCACCGAGGCCTCTGACACCGGAGCAGAACCTTTTGCTGGAATGCTATCTGGCCGGGCAAATTCCGGAATCGGCGTGGAGCGACTACGTCTACGAGACGCCGGATCTGCAGCGCCATGTAAACGCGAGGCGCGCGCGGCACTGACCCCGAGGCTGCCGATCGCCTTCTAGCCGCCGCCAGCCACGATGCCGGCGCGCAATACTTCCCGCCAGCCTGCAGGCAAAGCCAGAAGACCTACGAAAAGCCGCCGCTCGAGAAGCGAGAGAGGCTGTCGGACGTGACAGCCGTCAACGGGTCGTCCGCCCCGGTTTCCTGAACCCGCTTCGGCGCCGTCGGCACTGAGATGACCGGCTGAACTTGGGGATCCAGCGCTATCTCTTGGGCGAGTTGAACTGCAGCACGTAGACTTTGCCGGCAATCCCCTGCGCCAGCGCCGGCGAGAAGCTCAGCGGCAGGCAGTGCTGCAGTGCCGAGGTTGCGGCCTCGACATAGGCTTGCCTGGCCTTGGCGTCGCCGCTCACCTTGATCGCCGTCGGCCTGGGGGGACCGATCAGCGTGCCGTCCCGCCTGAGGCTGAAGCTCAAGGTGACCGACGAGTTTTCGGAATTCGCCGGCGGGACCCAGCACGCCTGCAGCGCCGCGCCGACATCGTTCATGGTGTTGAGCTCGGCCGCATTCGATCGACAGGACATGGCCGCCAGGAGCGCCGCGGCGATTGTCGGCAATGCAACGTTTTTCATTGCCAGGATCCTCGTCTCTCCCGCTCCGCCGCCGATCTCATGCTACGGTCAAAGCCGCAGGTGACAACAGGTTTCTCGGCAATCGCCGGGCGCAGCCACGAGGCTGAGAGTGCTTCCGGACCGGCGGCGGTTGAAAAGCAAAAGGCCGGCGCATGGCCGACCTTTGCTTTCGCCTCGGCATCGCGCCAGTACATCCGTGGTCGCGCGCCTGAGCTGAACCAGTGACCATTAGACAGGGTCCTTGGTTAACGAATCCTTAGCCTCGAAGCGCCCGGCAAATCCGGAACGCCACCACAGTGGTCCTTACGCCTTCGCCTGCGACTTCACGTAGGCGATGTAGCCGCGCACATCACCGGCCGGTTCAGCATAGGCCTTGCCGAGCTTCTTCTCCATCGCCGCCATATAGTCCTTCGCCCATTTGGGCAGCGTGTAGTCGATGACCGCTAGGAACTCGAGCGTCGCCGCCAGCCGAATGTCGGCAATCGACGGATTGCTGCCGCCGATGAACGGCTTGCCGTTGCGGAAGAAGCTGTGGAAGACGTCGAGCGGCTCGGCGATTGCTGCCGCTGCCGCCTTCTGGGCCTCTGATTTCCTGTCAGGATGGGCGTCGCTGTGGCCGACCTCGCCGGCATATTGCGGGAAACCGAGCGCCGGATAAGTGGCACGCGCCACGTAGGGGTAAAGCGTGCCGACCAGATAGAACATGGCGCTGTCGATCATCGCCCGCTTGGCCGGCGCCTTGGGGTAGAATTTCTCCAGCCCGTGCTTGTTGGCGAGATACTGCATGATGGCGCAGCTTTCCCACAACACGCCTCTCGGCAGCCCCTTGTCCTCGATCATCGGCGTCAGATGGGCCGGGTTGCGCGCCATGAACTCCGGCGAGCGCGTAAGCCCCCAAGCGTCGGTCTCGGCATGGTCGAAGCCGGCGGCGCGCGCGAACACCCGAACGGTCATGTTGTTGACGCTCGGCTTCAGCATGCTGAGCTTCAGCCCAGGCTTCTTCGCGGCCTTTGCCGTCACCTTGGGTGCGGCCTTTGCCGTCACCTTGGGTGCGGCCTTTGCCGTCACCTTCGCGGCTGGCTTGGCCGCTGCTTTTGCCTTTGCTTTCGGCGCTGGCTTGGCGGCCTTCACCGCAGCCTTGGCCGCCGGTTTCCTTGCACTCTTCGTTGCTGCCTTTGCCATCTGTTCCTCCCTCAGGCCTTTTCATATGGATTTTTCGGTGCCCTTTCGTCCGACAAGGTCGCGCGCGACCATTCGACCAGCGTCTGGATCGCGTCGGCCAGATGCACTTCCGCGATGTTGTAGTCGCCGCGCGCGACGCGGATCTTGTGCGCCTGCATCAGCACATCGGCATGGGTGAAGCCCGCCGGTGGTTCGAAGCGGTACGAGGCGAGCTCGATCAAGAGGCCAAGCGGGTCCTCGAAATAGATCGAATCCATGAAGCCGCGATCCTTGACGCCGCTATGCTTGATGCCGCGCTCGTCGAGCCGGGCGACCGCCTGCAGGAAGGTGACGCGCGACACCGCAAACGCGATGTGGTGGACGCAGCCCGTATCGGTGGGCGTACGCCTGGGCACCGCCGTGCGGCTCTCATCGGTGAAGACGGTAATCAGCCTTCCGTCGCCCGGATCGAAATAGAGATGGCTCTCGCTCGCCTTGTCGAGATTGGGCTGTTCGAAGACGAAGGGCATGCCGAGCACGCCTTCCCAGAAATCGATCGACGTCTGGCGCCCGGCGCCGACCAGCGTGATGTGATGGACGCCCTGCGATTGCAGTTTCTGCATCGGTCTCCCTCCCTGCGATCCTCGCCTCTGTCGGGCCAGTTCGGATCGGCATTTACCGCCGGCGCTCCCCAAGGCGCCGCCCTGCGCCTTTGGCGCAAGGTAATGACAGGATGCTAATTCAATCGGCGGCGTTGCGCCAGAAGCGCCGAAGCGCTGCTAACGTCGCGCGGAATCCGGGGGCGTATCCTGGAATGGAAAAATGTGCTGGAGAGACTTGGTACGCCCAAGGGGAATCGAACCCCTGTTCCCGCCGTGAGAGGGCGGTGTCCTGACCGCTAGACGATGGGCGCGCTCAAGAACCGGCGATATAGGCTGGCCGCCAGGAAAAAGCAACTGGGCTTCGGAGAGTTCGCCGATATTCCAAAACTGCTGGGCTCAGCCCCGTCGTTTCGGCTCGATCAGGTCCCAGAGATTGCCGTAGAGATCGGCGAAAACCGCCACCGTGCCGTAGGCCTCGAAGCGCGGCGCCTCGCGGAACTCGACGCCGCCGGCCAGCATCGCCACATGGTCGCGGGCGAAGTCGTCGGTTTCGAGGAAGAGAAAGACCCGGCCACCGGTCTGGTTGCCGATGCGGCTCGCCTGCGTCTCGTCCGCTGCTTCGGCAAGCAGCAGCCGCGCGCCGTTTGCGTTCGCCGGCGTTACGATCACCCAGCGCTTACCGCCGCCGAGATCGACGTCCTCGGCAAGCGCGAAGCCCAGCCGCTCGACATACCAGTCAATCGCCTCGTCATAGTTCCCGACGACGAGCGCCACGGTAGCGATGCAGCGCTTGTCGGCGAAGCCGCTCATTTGTTGCGGATCGCAAACTGGCCTATCACGCGGCGCTGGGCGATGTCGTAGACGAAGATGGCGCGGCTGCCGTCGGCAAGCTCGGCATCGATCGCGATGCGGTTGCCGGACAGCGACTGGCTGATCACCTTGGCGCCGACCGGCAGCACGATGTCGGCGCTAAGCGGTTCGCCGGCCGGCTCCTGGATATCGCTAGCAGCCGGGGCGCTGGCAGGCGGCGCGTTGCGCGCTTTGTAGACAAGCGCCGCGATCACCACCATAAGGGCAAGGAACAGCAGCCCGAGATTGACGGCCATGAAGCGGATGAGTTTGCCGCGCACCTTCTCGACTTCGGCGTCGAGCGGCTTTTCTTCGTCTTCCTCGGCAATTGGCCTGGCCATGGAATTGGGTTCCAGAACGGTTTTCGATGAGCGCTCATAGCGAAGAGGCCTCCAGATTAATAGAGGATCGTTTGACAGGCAGTGATTTGACAGCCGGCGGATCGGTCATGCTGGAGGCCGGCCCGGATGCCGCCGGCCAGCGCCTCGACCAATGGCTGGCCGGCCGGCTCGGCCGGGACATCTCGCGCAGCCGGGTGCAGATGCTGATCAGGCAGGGCGCGGTCAGGATCGGCGGCAAGGTCGCCGAGGAGGCCAAGCGCAGGATGGCCGCCGGCGAGCGCGTCTCGGTGGAGATGCCGGAGCCTGAACCGGCGGAGCCGCAGGGCGAGGCGATCGCCCTCGACATCCTCTATGAGGACGATGAGCTTATCGTCATCAACAAGCCGGCGGGACTGGTCGTCCATCCCGGCGCTGGCAACTGGACCGGCACGCTGGTCAATGCGCTCATCCACCATTGCGGCGACAGCCTGTCCGGCATTGGCGGCGTCAAGCGGCCGGGCATCGTTCATCGTCTTGACAAGGAGACCAGTGGCGTCATGGTCGTCGCCAAGACCGACCGTGCCCACAAGGCGCTGTCGGAGGCGTTTGCCGATCATGGTCGCACCGGCGACCTCGAACGCGCCTATCTCGCGCTCGTATGGGGCATTCCGTCGAGGCCGACCGGAACGGTCGACGCGCCGCTCGGCCGCGCCGCCGACCGCGTGCGCCGCGCCGTGGTGCCGGAAGGCCGCGACGACGCTCGCCACGCCGTCACGCATTTTGCCGTGATCGAGCGCTTCGGCGAGCGGCAGAAGGAATTCGCAACGGCAAGTCTGGTCGAATGCCGGCTGGAGACCGGCCGCACCCACCAGATCCGCGTCCACATGGCCCATATCGGCCATCCCGTGGTCGGCGATCCCGATTACGGCCAAGCCTTCCGCACCAAGGCCAACCGGCTGCCCGAACCGCTGAAAGGCGAAGTCAACGCATTTGCCAGGCAAGCCTTGCACGCCTGGCTCCTTGAATTCCAGCACCCGGCTACCCATCTAGCGATGAGGTTCGAAGCGCCGATACCGAGGGACATGGAGGCACTCGTCGGCGGCTTTCGCAAGCTCTGAGCCCGCCATCGATCCGCTTCAAACCGACCATCGACCCGCTTCAAAGCAACCATCAAAAAACCTGACTGGCGTTGTTCACTTTAGCGTGACACACTGTTTCATGTTGAACAAATGCCTGTCCTTTCTGGTTTTGTTCCTATATACAGCAGTTGCCGCGGATGAGCCGTTTGGCATTCGCGTCACATGCCCGCCGCGTTTCGGGGGCATCACTCCAAGAGAGAGGGGGCGCTATCATGGCCCAGTCACTACCCAGTATCGTCTCCGGCGAAGGCGGCCTCAGCCGCTACCTGGAAGAAATCCGCCGCTTTCCGATGCTTCAGCCGCAGGAAGAGTACATGCTCGCCAAGCGTTACGCCGAGCATGAGGACACTTCGGCCGCGCACAAGCTCGTCACCAGCCATTTGCGGCTCGTCGCCAAGATCGCCATGGGCTATCGCGGCTACGGTCTGCCGATCGGCGAGGTGATCTCGGAAGGCAATGTCGGCCTGATGCAGGCCGTCAAGAAATTCGAACCGGAGCGCGGCTTCCGGCTCGCCACCTATGCCATGTGGTGGATCAAGGCCTCGATCCAGGAGTACATCCTGCGCTCGTGGAGCTTGGTCAAGATGGGCACCACCGCCAACCAGAAGCGGCTGTTCTTCAACCTACGCAAGGTGAAGGGCAAGATCCAGGCGCTTGACGATGGCGACCTGAAGCCCGACCAGATCGCCGAGATCGCCACCCGTCTCAACGTCTCCGAGGCGGAAGTAGTGTCGATGAACCGTCGCCTGTCGGGCGACGCTTCGCTCAATGCTCCGATCCGGGCAAGCGAGGGCGAGTCCGGCGAGTGGCAGGACTGGCTGGTCGACGACCACGAAAGCCAGGAAGAGATGCTGATCGAGCAGGACGAGCTGGAAAACCGGCGCGCCATGCTGTCGGGCGCCCTCTCCGTGCTCAACGAGCGCGAACGGCGCATCTTCGAGGCGCGCCGCCTCGCCGATGAGCCGCTGACGCTGGAAGAACTGTCGGCCGAGTTCGACATCAGCCGCGAGCGCGTGCGCCAGATCGAGGTGCGCGCCTTCGAGAAGGTGCAGGATGCGGTCAAGGCCGCAGCCAAGCGCCAGACGCAGGCGCTGCGCACCATCGAGGCGCAGCCGGCGGCGTAAGGCTCAAGGCATGAATGAAAAAAGGCGGCGCTGCGGTGCCGCCTTTTTTGTTTGGCGAAAGCGGCGGTCCAGCCCTTTCTCCCCGTCACTATACGGGGAGAAATGTCCGGCAGGACAATGAGGGGCAGCGCCGACGCTGCGAGGGTATCGTTTCGGGGCAAGGAAACAATCGCATCCCAGAATGGGTAGCGGGTTAGTTTGAAATCTGCCTCATCGGCTTTGCTATGCAGTAGAAACAAAAGCCGGCGAGCAGAGCAGCGAGCGCCCCTAGCGTAGCGAGTGATCTGAAATGCCCGTCATACGGAAGGGTCAAAAAAGAGAAGCTTACTGCGATAAGAACCGCCACGGAAGTCCACAGTCCTGGTCTCCCGGCAACAGTGCGTGGGAAAGCGATGGCTGCAACAACTGCTGCCAGGTAAAGCGGCCACGACACTAGGATGCCGGCCACAAAATAAGCGGCGAAAAGCAAAAGTGTCTCAGACCATGGATTCTCCGGCGAAGGATTCGACACGGCTAACAAACTTCCAATCACGCCAAACACATAGGACAGCGTGATTTTTGAGGTGAGCGAGATCCTTTGCGTCATGCTACTGCCCGCTTCTTGTAAGGGCCGCGCACGACCGGCTTTTCAGCTTCCTTCGCCTCGATCAGTGCCACGATATCCGCAATCTCCCAAAGCTTGTCCGTGACACCAGCGGCCATCGCGGAACGCCGCGCTGCCCCTCATCCGCCCTCGGGCACCTTCTCCCCGTGAAACGGGGAGAAGGAAGGCTCAGGCCTCAGGCCGTCGGCTGCTTGGTCTTCCTGAGATAAGGCAGCACCGTCTCATACGCCCCGAAACGCTTGATCGCGTCCTCGTTGGAAACCGCGGCGGTGATGATGACGTCCTCGCCCTGCTTCCAGTTCGCCGGCGTCGCCACCTGATGCTTGGCCGTCAACTGGATGGAATCGATGACGCGCAGGATCTCGTCGAAGTTGCGGCCCGTGGTCATCGGATAGGTCAGCACCAACTTTATCTTCTTGTCCGGCCCGATGACATAGACCGAACGCACCGTGGCGTTGTCGGCCGGCGTGCGGCCTTCCGAGCTCTCGCCGGCGCCGGCCGGCAGCATCTCGTAGAGCTTGGCGACCGCGAGGTCCTTGTCGCCGATCAGCGGATATTTCACCTCCTGGCCGGTCGCCGTCTTGATGTCAGCCTGCCATTTGTCGTGGCTGGCGACCGGGTCGACGGAAATGCCGATGATCTTGACGTTGCGCTTTTTGAATTCGCCTTCCAGCCCGGCCATCGTGCCGAGCTCGGTCGTGCAGACCGGCGTGAAATTCTTCGGGTGGCTGAACAGCACCGCCCAGCCGTCGCCGATCCATTGATGGAAGCTGATCGTCCCTTGCGTGGTTTCGGCCGTGAAGTCCGGCGCGATATCGTTGATACGAAGACTCATGACGTGTCCCTACCCTTTGACTGTCGCCGGCATGCCGCGCCGGCACCGCTCGCAATCTCTACCACTCTGACCGCATGCTTCATACGGCAACCGCCGCCGAGAATGGCACCGGCGACGAAATATTTTCACCTTTTCCGGGCAAATGCGGCAGGAATTTCTGCCGCGTCGAGGCTCAGGCCTTCTTGATCGCCAGCGTCGTCGCGAGGTCTTCCATGCGCTGGGCCAGCGCCCCCAGCGCATCGGTCAGCACGCTGTCGTTCTTGCCGGCCTTGGCCAGCGCCTCGTCGCGCGTCTTGCGCAGCGTCACCACTTCGCTTTCCATGCCCTTGACGCGTTTCTGCAGCTCGGAAAGCTCGTCCATGACCATGATGCCGGCCATCACCGTCAGCCGCTGGTCGCCGATCTCGCCGAACGAGTCCTTGAGATGCGCGACATAGCGGTCGAAACGCTCGGCCAGGTCGATCAGATGCTCTTCCTGGCCCTCGTCGCAGGCCATGCGATACTGCTTGCCGTCGATGGAAACCGTGACCTGTGCCATTGGCCTACCTGTCCAACACCGCGCGGATGGTTTCCATGGCGGTCACCAGCCGGCGCGAGACTTCCTTGTTGGCGTCTTCCAGCCGTTCGGCGCGCGCTTCGGAATTGTCGAGCTCCTGCGCCAGCCTGGAGCGATCGGCGTTCATGCGCTGCACCTCCGCCTCGGCCTCCGAATAGTCGCGCTCGTGCTCGAGCTTGGCCGCGACGGCGTTTTCCAGGCCTTCGATGGCTTTGCCCAGCCTGGCGATGACTTCCTTGAGCGTCGTTTCCCCGGTCATGGCTCGTCCTGCACCCTGCCCATCACCGAATCGTTCGCGTTCAGAACGCGTTATCCAGGAAACATTAGGCGCCGTGTGAAGGCAACGTCAATAAAGCTCTCGCGACTGTCCCCCGCTAACGCTAATGTAAGTCTGTCGGGACCATCACAAGGCCGGCAAAAACGCACCGATTTGTTGACTCAAGGGCCGCGCCTGCTATGTGTCGCGCACCCTTTCCAGGCCTCTCCCAAGGCCTCAAACCCCCACCCCGGAGGAAGCATGACCTCGCGTGAACAACATGACCGGATGGCCAATGCGATCCGTTTTCTCTCCATGGACGCAGTCGAGAAGGCGAATTCCGGCCACCCCGGCCTGCCCATGGGCTGCGCCGACATCGCCACGGTGCTGTTCACCCGCTTCCTGAAATTCGACGCCAGGGCCCCGCACTGGGCTGACCGCGACCGCTTCATCCTGTCGGCCGGCCACGGCTCGATGCTGCTCTATTCGCTGCTTTATCTGACCGGCTACGAGGACATGACCCTCGACCAGATCAAGAATTTCCGCCAGCTCGGCTCGAAGACCGCGGGCCACCCCGAATATGGCCATGCCGCCGGCATCGAGACCACCACCGGGCCGCTCGGCCAGGGCCTTGCCAACTCGGTCGGCTTCGCGCTCGGCGAGCGCATCATGAATGCCGCCTTCGGCAAGGATCTCGTCGACCACTACACCTATGTGCTGGCCGGCGACGGCTGCCTGATGGAGGGCGTCTCCCAGGAGGCCATCGCGCTCGCCGGGCATCTCAAGCTCAACAAGCTGATCGTGCTGTGGGACAACAACAACATCTCGATCGACGGTCCGGTGTCGCTGGCCGACAACACCGACCAGGTCGCCCGCTTCCAGGCCTCCGGCTGGAACGCCAGCCACATCGACGGCTTCGATCCGGAAGCGATCGCCTATGCGATCGAGGCGGCGCGTCACTCCGACAAGCCGACGATGATCGCCTGCAAGACCACCATCGGCTTCGGCGCCCCGACCAAGGCCGGCACCAACAAGGCGCACGGCTCGCCGCTCGGCGCCGAGGAGATCGCCGGCGCGCGCAAGTTCTTCGGCTGGGACTCGCCGCCCTTCGAGATTCCGGGCGACATCCTCGACGCATGGCGCGCGGCGGGTCAGGCCGGTGCCAAGGCCCGCGCTGACTGGGAAGGGCGTCTCGCCAAGACGGACGCCGAGCTGAAGGGCGAGTTCGAACGCCGTGTCAGTGGCAAGCTGCCGTCGAACTTCGACAGCGTCATTGCCGACTACAAGAAGAAGCTCTCGGCCGACAAGCCAAAGGTCGCCACCCGCAAATCGTCGGAGATGGCGCTCGAGGTCATCAACGGCGCTGTGCCGGAAACCATCGGCGGCTCGGCCGATCTCACCGGCTCCAACAACACCAAGACCAGCCAGACCAAGAATATCACGCCGGACGATTACGGCCAGCGCTATGTCCACTACGGCATCCGTGAGCATGGCATGGCGGCGGCGATCAATGGGCTAACGCTGCATGGCGGCCTTATCGCCTATGGCGGCACGTTCCTGTGCTTCTCCGACTATGCCCGGCCTTCGATGCGCCTGGCCTCGCTGATGGGCATTCGTTCGATCTTCGTCATGACTCATGACTCGATCGGCCTTGGCGAGGATGGGCCGACGCACCAGCCGGTTGAGCATATGGCAGCGCTGCGCGCTATTCCGAACCACAAGGTCTTCCGCCCGGCCGACGCGGTCGAGACGGCGGAATGCTGGCAGCTGGCGCTCGAATCCGAAAAGACGCCGTCGACGCTGGCGCTGACCCGCCAGAACCTGCCGACCGTTCGCACCGAGCACAGCGAGAAGAACCTCAGCGCATCCGGCGCCTATGAGCTGGCCGCGGCAAACGGCGAGGCGGCGGTGACGATCTTCGCCACCGGCTCCGAAGTCGAGGTCGCGCTCGGCGCGCGTGATTTGCTGCAGCAGCACGGCCACCCGACCCGCGTCGTATCGGTGCCCTGCTTCGAACTGTTCGATCAGCAGAGCGACGACTACCGCAGAAACACGATCGGCAGCGCGAAGGTGAAGGTCGCCATCGAGGCCGGCATCCGTCAGGGCTGGGACCACATCATCGGCAGCGACGGCATCTTCATCGGCATGACCGGCTTCGGCGCCTCCGGCACCATCGAGCAGCTCTATCCGCATTTCGGCATCACCGCCGATGCTGCGGCGAAAGCGGTGGAAGCCCGCCTGCATGGCAAGTAAGGGTTGAGGCAAGCGAGCCCGCCAAAACCGCGCATGGCCGTTTCGGCGGACTGGCCCAACCTAATCGATTTAAATCCAGGCCTTCCAAGGCTGGATTCTTTGTCAGTCCGCCGCTATGAAGCTGCGGACCCCATCCGCCTCCCAGGGAGAGAAACATGACCGTCAGAGTTGCCATCAACGGATTCGGCCGCATCGGCCGCAACATCCTGCGCGCCATCCATGAATCCGGCCGCAAGGACATCGACGTCGTCGCCGTCAACGATCTCGGCCCGGTCGAGACCAATGCGCATCTGCTGCGCTACGACAGCGTGCATGGCCGCTTCCCGCACGAAGTGACGGTCGACGGCGACCAGATCTCGGTCGGCTCTGAGAAGTTCAAGGTCACCGCCATCAAGGACCCGACCCAGCTGCCTTGGAAGGAACTCGGCATCGACATCGCGCTCGAGTGCACCGGCATCTTCACCGCCCGCGACAAGGCCGCCGCGCATCTCACCGCCGGCGCCAAGCGCGTCATCGTCTCGGCGCCGGCCGAAGGCGCCGATCTCACCGTCGTCTACGGCATCAACCACGACAAGCTGACCAAGGACCATATCGTCATTTCGAATGCGTCCTGCACCACCAACTGCCTGGCGCCGCTGGCCGCCGTGCTGCACGAGACGGTCGGCATCGAGAAGGGCATGATGACGACGATCCACTCTTACACCGGCGACCAGCCGACGCTGGACACCATGCACAAGGATCTCTACCGCGCCCGCGCGGCTGCGCTGTCGCAGATTCCGACCTCGACCGGTGCGGCCAAGGCGATCGGCCTTGTGCTGCCCGACCTCAAGGGCAAGCTCGACGGCATCTCGATCCGCGTGCCGACCCCGAACGTCTCGGTCGTCGACTTCAAGTTCATCGCCAAGCGCTCGACCACCGCGCAGGAGATCAACGAAGCGGTGATCGCCGCATCCAAGGGCAAGCTGAAGGGTGTTCTGTCGGTCACCCATCACCCGAATGTCTCGATCGACTTCAACCACGATCCGCATTCCTCGATCGTGGCGCTTGACCAGACCAAGGTGATGGACGGCAACTTTGTGTCGGTGCTGTCCTGGTACGACAATGAATGGGGCTTCTCCAACCGCATGGGCGACACCGCCGTCGCCTTCGGCAAGACCATCGCCTGATCGACGCAGGCCGCAATCTTTCCAGATCAGACGCCCGGCTTCGGCCGGGCGTTTTTCGTTTGCAGGCCGGCTGGCGCCCCGAGCGGCAAAACCCCCGGAAATCAGCCCCATAGGAGCAAAAAATCACGCTGCCGCCTTGCGCTGGTCATGTCTTCGCCCCAGTCTGCCGTAAAGCGGGGAGGGGAGGGAGGCGGATTTGAGGGGCAATTCCGGATGGAGCATGCGATCTATCTTGTAACGCTGGTCGGCACCGCCCTTGTCGTTGCCGCCGCGTTTTCGAGCCTGATCGCCTTTCGCTTCGGCGCTCCCCTTCTGCTGCTGTTCCTCTGCATCGGTCTGGCCACCGGAACCGATGGTCTCGGCATCGAGTTCGACAATGCCCGCCTGGCTTACTTTGCCGGCTCACTGGCGCTGGCCGTCATCCTCTTCGATTCCGGGTTCGGCACGCCGCTCAATGCCTTGCGCCAGGCGGCCGGACCGGCACTGTCGCTGGCGACCGTCGGCGTCATCCTGACCACCGGCCTGTTCGGGGCCGCTGCCTATTACATGCTCGACCTCACCTGGCTGGAATCCTTCCTGCTCGGCGCCGCCGTCGCCTCGACCGATGCAGCGGCCGTCTTCTTCCTGCTGCGAGCCGGCGAGATCAATCTGCGCGAGCGCGTGCGCGCGACGCTCGAGGTGGAATCCGGCACCAATGACCCGATCGCCATCTTCTTGACCATCACTCTGGTCGAGATCATCGCCGCCCACGCCAATCCCGAAGCCAATGTGCTTGCCACCAGCCTCGTGCTCGGCTTCCTCATCAGCATGGGGCTTGGCGCCGTCATCGGCGTTCTCGGCGGCCTTGCCATCGTGCGCCTGGTTGAGCGGCTGAACCTCGACCACGGCCTGTTGCCGATCTTCGTGCTGACGCTGTCGCTGATGGTGTTCGCGGCCGCCGGCGCCATTGGCGGCTCGGGCTTCCTGGCGGTCTATCTCGCCGGGCTGGTATCGGGCAATTCAGACATCCGCGCCGTCACCATCCTTAGGCGCTTCCAGGACGGCATGTCGTGGCTGGCACAGATCATCATGTTCCTGATCCTTGGCCTGTTTGCCACGCCCTCGCAATTTCCGGCGATCCTGGTGCCGGCGATCTTGCTCGGCCTGTTCCTGATCTTCGTCGCGCGGCCGATCGCCGTCTGGCTCTGCCTGGTCCCGTTCCGCCTGCCACGGCCCGAGGTCGCTTTCGTCTCGTGGGTCGGCCTGCGCGGCGCGGTCTCCATCCTGCTCGCCATCACGCCGCTGCTCGGCGGCCTGGAAAACGGCCGCCTCATCTTCAACGTCGCCTTCATCATCGTGCTGGTGTCGCTGGTCGTGCAGGGCTGGACCGTCGGCCCGCTGGCGCGCCGCCTCGGCCTCATCGTGCCGGCGAGGCTCGGGCCCCTGGACAAGGTCGAGCTCGAACTGCCGGGCTCTGCCCATCACGAGCTGCTCGCCTATCGCGTGGCGCCGGGCAGTCCGGTGGCGCGTGGCGAGCGCATCCCGCGCTGGGCGCGGCCCTCGCTGGTGCTGCGCGACGGCCGCTCGATGCGCTTCCAGGACATGGGCCGGCTCGCCGCCGGCGACCAGGTATACATCTTCGTGCCGGACCGTTATCCGCGCCTGCTCGACAAGCTGTTCGCCAGCCGCGCCGTGGTCGATCCGGAGGACGCGGACTTCTTCGGCGCCTTTGCGCTAGATCCGACGCGCTCGGCCGAGGAGTTGGAGGCTGCCTACGCGCCGGGCTTGACCGAGGCAGAACGCAAGCTGACGGTCGGCGCCCTGGTCACGGAGCGGCTCGGCGGCCATCCCGAATATGCCGACCGGGTGCTGATCGGGCCGATCGAGCTCATCGTGCGCGACGTTGACGACAAGGGCCGGATCACCGGCATCGGCCTGTCGTTCGAGCCGACCGCGCCGGTGGCGCGCGTGCCGGTGTTCCTCAGCGCCGGCGAGATCGTCGACCGCATCGCCGCCTTCATCCGCGGCCGGCGCAGGCCGGAGCGGGCGCCTGGCGCCGAGACGCCGGCGGAACAGCCCCCGACGCCCGAACCGGCCGCGCAAAAGGCAGCGAGCGAAAGCTGATCTTACGCGCCTACATCATTTTTGCGCGCGCGCTTTAACGCGGGCCTTGCATAGTCGCCGGTGGTGGGTAAGGTCCCGGCGATTTTCGCAGAAAGGGACCCAGCATGGCCGGCTTCAAGACACTGGACGACATCGGCAACATCTCCGGTAAGCGCGTGCTGGTGCGCGTCGACCTCAACGTTCCCGTCGCTGACGGCAAGGTCACAGACGTCACCCGCATCGAGCGCATCGCGCCGACCATCTCCGAATTGTCCAGCAAGGGCGCCAAGGTCATCCTGCTCGCCCATTTCGGCCGGCCCAAGGACGGCCCCACGCCCGAATTCTCGCTCAAGCCGATCGCAAATGCCACGGCGGACGTGCTCGGCCGGCCCGTCGGCTTCGCCGCCGACTGCATTGGCGACACAGCAGGCAGCGCCGTCGCCGCCATGGACAAGGGCGATGTGCTGCTTTTGGAAAACACCCGCTTCTACAAGGCTGAGGAGAAGAACGATCCGGCCTTCACCGAGAAGCTCGCCGCCAATGGCGATATCTTCGTCAATGATGCCTTTTCCGCCGCGCACCGCGCCCACTCCTCGACCGAGGGCCTGGCGCATCTGTTGCCGGCCTTCGCCGGCCGCACCATGCAGGCCGAGCTCGACGCGCTGGAACAGGGCCTTGGCAATCCTGTCCGTCCGGTCGTCGCCATCGTCGGCGGCGCCAAGGTCTCGACCAAGATCGACCTCCTGATGAACCTGGTGAAGAAGGTCGACGCGCTGGTCATCGGCGGCGGCATGGCCAACACCTTCCTTGCCGCGCGCGGCACCGCGGTCGGCAAGTCGCTCTGCGAGCATGACCTTGCCGCCACCGCCAAGCAGATCATGATCGAGGCGACCGAGGCCGGCTGCGCCATCATCCTGCCGGCCGATGGCGTGGTGGCGAAAGAGTTCAAGGCTGGCGCCGCCAGCGAGACCGTCGCCATATCGGAGGTGCCGGCCGACGGCATGATCCTCGACGTCGGCGAAAAGACCGTGAAGGCCGTCGCCGACTGGATCGACCGCGCCGCCACGCTGGTCTGGAACGGCCCGCTCGGCGCCTTTGAGATCGAGCCTTTCGATCGCGCCACGGTGGCGGCGGCAAAGCACGCCGCCCAGCGCACCAAGGCCGGCAAGCTGGTCTCGGTGGCCGGCGGCGGCGATACGGTGGCCGCGCTCAACCATGCCGGCGTCGCCGACGACTTCACCTATGTCTCGACCGCTGGTGGCGCCTTCCTGGAATGGATGGAAGGCAAGCCGCTGCCCGGCGTCGAGGTGCTGAAGCGCTGAAGCAATTCCAGGAAAATCGGGCTGCGGTTTTCCGCCCGTGAAAACGGAGCATTCTTGCAGCCAAGCGGTGACGCCTGGGTTGCACGAATGCGACCAGCCCAATCGACTCGATCAACACTCGGCGAGCCGGCCCGGCGGCGCGACATTCGTTCGATTTCGCGCTTTCCGGCATCATTCCTTTGGCGGTAGAGTTTCCGTGAACCGCGGAAAACCACTGTCAGGAGGAAGCAACAATGAGCGAACGTCTCGAAGACATTGCCGCCGCGATCGTGGCCGACGGCAAGGGCCTGTTGGCCGCCGATGAAAGCTCCGGCACCATCAAGAAGCGCTTCGACGTCATCGGCGTCGAATCGACGGCCGACAGCCGTCGCGACTATCGCGAGATGATGTTCCGCGCCGAGGACGCGATGACGCGCTACATTTCCGGCGTCATCCTCTATGACGAGACCATCCGCCAGAAGGCTGCCGACGGCACGCCGCTGGTCGACATCATCAAGGCGTCCGGCGCCATCCCCGGCATCAAGGTCGATGCCGGCGCCAAACCGCTGGCCGGCTTTCCCGGCGACACCATCACCGAGGGCCTCGACGGCCTGCGCGAACGCCTGGCGGATTACTACAAGCTCGGCGCCCGCTTCGCCAAATGGCGCGCGGTGATCGATATTGACGTCGCCAAGGGTGTGCCGTCGGCGACCTCGATCGGCTCGAACGCGCATGCGCTCGCGCGCTACGCCGCGCTCTGCCAGGAGGCCGGCATCGTGCCGATCGTCGAGCCGGAAGTGCTGATGGACGGCGCCCACGGCATCGACACCTGCTACGAGGTCAGCAAGGCGACGCTGCTCAAGCTCTACAGCGAGCTCTATGCCGCGCGCGTCGTGCTCGAAGGCACCATCCTGAAGCCCAACATGGTCATATCGGGCAAGAAATCGGGCAAGCTGGACAGTCCCGAGATCGTCGCGGAAAAGACGATCAAACTGTTTCGCGAGACGGTGCCGGCGGCGGTTGCGGGCATTGCCTTCCTCTCCGGCGGCCAATCGGACGAGGAGGCGACCGCCAACCTCAACGCCATCAACGCCATCGGCCAGCATCCGTGGAAGCTCACCTTCTCCTATGGCCGTGCCTTGCAGGCAGCCGCGCAGAAAGCTTGGAGTGGCAAGGCGTCGAACATAGCCGCCGGGCAGGCGGCCTTTATCCATCGCGCCCACATGAACCATCTGGCGGCGCTCGGCAAATGGCAGCCGGCGCTGGAAAAAGCCGCCTGAAAGGTTTCTTCAGAAGCGACGAAAAGCCCGGGCTACGCGCCCGGGTTTTGTTTTCGCGGCCGGCATCCCCACTTCTGGGACTGCGTCGAAAGCGCGCCGGCCATGTCGGATCGCCCCGATGTCGAACGTCCTTGGCAGGAGAGGACAGGAGATAGTCATGCATCGCAATGCCGTCGTTTCGCGGGAAGACTGGTTCGAGGCGCACAGAAAGCACCTCGAGCGCGAGAAGGAACTGACTCGGTTTCGTGATTGCGTCGCCGCCGAACGGCGCGAATTGCCCTGGCTGAAGATCCGCAAGGACTACGTCTTTGAGAGCGAGCAAGGCCCGAAACGGCTGGCTGGGCTCTTTGGTGAAAACAGCCAGCTGATCGTCTATCACTTCATGCTGGCGCCCGGTTCGAACCATCGCTGCGAGGGCTGCTCCTTCCTCGCCGACCACATAGACGGCGCCAATCTGCATCTCCAGCATCATGACGTGTCGCTGGTCGTGGTGTCGCGCGCGCCGCTGGCCGAGCTGTTGCCCTACAAGCAGCGCATGGGCTGGCGGTTCGACTGGGTGTCGTCCTATGCGTCCGACTTCAACTTCGACATGCAGGTTTCCTTCACCGACAAGCAGATCGCGGCCGGCGACACCACCTACAATTTCGAAAGGCGCGCCCGCACCTCCAAGGACCTGCCCGGTTCCAGCGTGTTCTACAGGGACGAGGCCGGCGATATCTTCCTCACCTTCACGTCGCGCGCTCGCGGCGGCGATCAGCTGATCGGCGCCTATCACTATCTCGACATGACGCCGAAGGGCCGCAACGAGACCGGCCCCTATGGTGGCCTGATGGACTGGGTGCGGCTGCATGACGAGTACGGGGACGTATCCGAGCCGCCGACGGCGTGTTGCGACTGAACCGGCGCGGCAAGATCGTATGCGCTAAGGGCATGAGCCATGCAGCGCCTGCTCGCCTTCCTCACCTGGCTCGCCTTTCCCGTCTATGTCTGGCAGGGGCTCGGCGTGCGCCGTCGCACCAGCCGCATGCTGCCGGCGCGGGGTCCGGTCATGCATGAGATGCAGGGCAAGGCGCCGGCGATCACGCTGCTGGTGCTGGGTGATTCCTCCGCCGCCTCGGTCGGCATTGGCCATTCCGAGAACGGACTTGCGGCGCAGCTCGCCATCCTGATTTCCGAACGGACCGGCAGCGCCGTGCGCTGGCGGGCGGCCGGCTTCAATTCGGCGACTTCCGGCCAAATGCGCGACCATGTCCTGCCCAATTTGTCTGCCGATCCGTGGACGCATATCGTGCTCGCCATCGGCACCAACGACACCAAGAACTTCCACTCGGTGCCACGCTTCAAGAAGGAGTTCGGCGGCCTGCTTTACGCGCTGCGCGCCAAATGGCCGGAGGCGCGCGTGGTGTGGTCGCCGGTGCTGGAGTTCACGCGGGCGCCGGCGATGCCATCCTTGCTTGGCAGGATTCTCGAGATCAGGGCCACCGAGATGAACCGGATGGGCAAGCGCCTCTGCCTGGAGCGCGGCGCGGTTCCTGCGTCGCGGCTGCCGATCCTCGATCCGCAGGCCGGCTTTGCCGTCGACGGATTCCACGCCTCGGAAGCCGGCTACCGCGCCTGGGCGGAGCATCTGCTCGCCCCTGTTCTGGGCGAGCAGCCCTCGGCGTAGCGGCGCCCGATGGGGTGGCGCTTCGGCTCTAGCCCCAGTGCCCCAGCACAGCGGTGATCGAGATCGCCGCCATGGCAAGCAGCGCCAGCTTCCAGAAATCGCTGCGCCGCTTCAGCCCCGGCCAGCCGAGCGGCTTGATCAACTGGATGACCATGATGCCAATGATAACGAGCGCCAGGAGCTTCGACATGCCGCCTTTGAGCAGCATCGAAGCCTGCTGTCAAAGCCGCTTCCGGACCCAAACAGAACCGCGCAAAACGGCCGTTTCCCGGGTACCGGCCGGGCTGACGGCAATCTTCTTCGGAAACCTGCCACCCTCCTGACAGACTGCTGTCAGTAGGGGTGTGCGATAGTGTTCTCATCGAAAAGAGGAGACCAGCCATGACCAGCTTCACGGTACTGCGCAGCATCGAGCACTATGTCGGCAAGATCCGCACGATGCGCAACGAGATCCGCACCCAGCGTTTCATGAACAGCTTGCCCGCGGACATCCGCAAGGACATTGGCTGGCCGGATATGTACGGCAACGGCCGCCACCTCGACCATTGAACGATTTTTGCAGGCCGCGCTTGGATGCGGACACTGCCGCGCCCAGATGTAGAAGCGACGGAGCGGAAATACTTCGGGCAATCGAGCGTGAGAAAGTTGATGGTTCGAGCAGGATGTTGGCACCCTATCGTCAGCAGCCGTGCTGAACCCTCCTGACAGCATGCTGTCAGGAGCGTCGTGTCATGGTGTGGCAGGAGTAGAGAGTGAACTTCGCATGGTGAAGAGCTGGAACGACAGGCTGAACACGCCGGGCGTCAATGGTATCAAGCCGTCGCCGCGGAGCTTCGCCGACGTCGTCGAAGGCCAGCCGATGCTGGTGCCGACGGCGCGCCAGGTCGATGATTTCATCCGCTCGATCCCGGAAGGCGTCGAGATGGACGTCCGCGCGCTGCGCACCGCGCTGGCCATCGAGCACGGGGCTGAAGTGACATGCCCGGTTGCCATCGGCTATCATTTGCGCACCGTGGCCGAGGCGGCCGGCGAGGATCTCGAGCACGGCATGGCGCTGAGCGAGATCGCGCCGTTCTGGCGGGTGCTGGACGCCAGGACGCCGACCACGAGGAAACTGTCCTTCGGCACGGAGTTCGTCGCCGTGCAGCGCAAGCGCGAAGGGCTGAAGCCATAGTGCATGTCGCCCAAAAGTGGGAACCGGTTTTGGGAACCACGACATGCATAGGAACAACATCGAGGAACCATACGATGCGTCGTGCCGACAGGCTCTTCCAGATCGTGCAGCATTTGCGCGGCGGCCGTCTGGTCACTGCCCAGAAGCTGGGTACGTGGCTTGAGGTTTCCGAGCGCACGATCTATCGCGACATCGCCGACCTGCAGTCGACCGGCGTGCCGATCGACGGCGAGGCGGGCGTCGGCTACATGATGAGGGAGGGTTTCGACCTTCCGCCGCTGATGTTCACGCGTGACGAGATCGTGGCGCTGGTCGCCGGCGCCCGCATGGTGCGCGCCTTTGGCGGCGCCGCAATGGCGCGGGCCGCCGACGAGGCGCTGGTCAAGATCGGCGCCGTGCTGCCCGATACCGAGAAGGACCGCATCGCCCGCACCGAGATCCACACGCCGATGTGGGTGGTGAGCGATGCCGCGCGCGAGGCGATCGACCTGATCGAGCGCTCGATCGAGAAACGCCAGGTCCTGACCATTGACTATTCGGACGAGGCCGGGCGCGGCACGGCGCGCGACATCCGGCCGCTCGGCCTGTGGTTCTGGGGCAAGGTGTGGACGCTGGTCGCCTGGTGCGAGATGCGCGACGATTTCCGCGCCTTCCGCATCGACCGCATTGCCTCGGTGGTGATCGCCGGCCGCGTCTACAAGCCGGAGCGCGGCAAGCAGCTCGCCGATTTCTACCGCGCGGTGGAGCGCAGCGAGGACTATGGCATGACGCCGGACCGGGCGGCGCGCAACTGATGGCTCGAAGGCCAATAAAAAAGCCCGCTCGAAGCGGGCTTTTTTGTTGGCATGCCGAGAATTCTACTCCTCGTCGTCCGTGTCCTTGTCCTTCGACTTCAGCGCCGAGAGCTTGGCGAAGACGGCGTTGGCGTCGAGCTCGGCGTCCTCGTCCTTCGGCTTTTCCGGCGCCGGGACCAGCCGTTCCGTCAACGCCGCCGGCAGCAGCGTGTCGCCGACCGGCTGCGCCTGCTCGCGGCCGCGCGAGGCGCGGTTGACTTCCATGTCGAGGTCGATCTGCGAGGCGAGGCCCAGCGTCACCGGATCCATCGGCTGCAGATTGGCCGAATTCCAGTGCTTGCGCTCGCGGATCTGCTCGATCGTCGACTTGGTGGTGCCTACAAGACGGGCAATCTGCGCGTCCTTCAGTTCGGGATGGTTGCGTACCAGCCAAAGGATGGCATTCGGCCGGTCCTGACGCTTCGACAGCGGCGTGTAGCGCGGGCCCTTGCGCTTGGATTCCGGCACCCTGACCTTTGGGTCGGACAGCTTCAGTCGATGGTTCGGGTCCTTCTCGGCGCGCGCGATCTCGTCGCGGGTCAGCTGGCCGGTCATGATCGGGTCCATGCCCTTGATGCCTTGCGCCGATTCGCCGTCGGCGATCGCCTTGACCTCAAGCGGATGCAGCCCGCAGAACTGGGCGATCTGCTCGAAGGAGAGCGCCGTGTTGTCGACCAGCCAGACGGCGGTCGCCTTGGGCATCAGCAGCGTATTGGCCATTTCCAAAAATCCTTCTCGTTCGCCCGCGTTCCCGCGCGGGCGGTGGTTTTAGAGCCACCAAAATGGGAAATTCGCGGCCTGTATAACCGCTCCGTCACCATTTCGCAATGTTTTTGGAGAGCCCTGGAGGAGAGGCCGGGCACGGCCGCGACCCAAGAAGGACAAAACCCGCCGGACTGGGTCCAGCGGGTTCGGAACCGGAGACGAGCAAGCGTCTTCGACGGCTCTGGCTTCGCAACGCGTCCCCGGCCTCACGGCCGGGGCGCTTGAGATCAAAGAGCCTGGCGGGCGATACGCTCGATGTCGGCGCGGTTGATGCCGAGGTCGTGAAGCTGACGGGCGTTGAGTTTGTTCAGCTCGCGCACGGTCTCGTTGTACATGCGCCAGTTACGGAAAGCGCGGATCGGGTTCATGGTGGTTCTCCAGTCGTTGGTTGATTTGTTCGATGCCGTGTAAATAGGCACCGCCGCCTAAGAATTGAACGGACGCTTTTGCATGGCGGCAATGCGTTTTGTGCATTGCAGCATTAAGCTCTTGTTCAGCTTTTCCGCGGGCGATTTACACACCAGGGCGCGTCGAGATTCAGGTCAGGCCGAGGCGAAAACGGTGGTTTCCGAGAACCGGAGCGAAGCGTACTTCCGCATGTCCCGGAGGAGTGGTCCCGGTTTTCCGACAAGGACATGCGGCAGCAAGGAAACTACGTGAGCACCGGAAGCGCAGGAAAGCGCCGTTTGCAGGCCGGCCTCACCTGAATATCGATGCATCCTAGCCGACGTCGAGCACGATCTTGCCGATATGCTCCCCATCCTCCATCCGCTCATGCGCCCGCCAGGCTTCGCTGAGCGGCAGGATCGTGTCCATCACCGGCGCTATCTTGCGGCTGCCGAGCAACGGCCAGACCTGCGCCTCCAGCGCCACGGCGATCGCCGCCTTGAATTCGACCGTGCGCGGCCTCAGCGTCGAGCCGGTATGGGTGAGCCGCTTGACCATGAGCCTGGAGAAATCGACGCTCGCCGCCGCCCCGCCCTGCACGGCGATCTGGACGATGCGGCCTTCCACCGCCGCGGCCTCGTAATTGCGTGTCACATAGTCTCCGGCGATCATGTCGAGGATCACATTGGCGCCCTTGCCACCAGTCGCGTCCTTGACCGCGGCGACGAAGTCCTCCTCGCGGTAATTAATCGCCCGGTCGGCGCCGAGCTTCAGGCAGGCGTCGCATTTTTCCCTGCTGCCGGCGGTGGTGATGACGTAGGCGCCGAAGGCCGACGCCAACTGGATCGCCGTGGTGCCGATGCCCGACGAACCGCCATGCACCAGCAGCGTTTCGCCGCTCTTCAAGCCGCCGCGCTCGAACACATTGTGCCAGACGGTGAAATAGGTTTCCGGCACCGCCGCCGCTTCGGTATGGGTGAAGCCGGCCGGCAGCGGCAGCACGCTGCCGGCGTGCACCTTGACATATTCGGCGTATCCGCCGCCGGGGGTGAGCGCGCAGACCCGGTCGCCGATGCGCCAGCGCGATATCTCGTCGCCAAGTGCCGCGACTTCGCCCGAGACCTCGAGCCCCGGCAGATCGGAGGCGCCGGGCGGCGGCGGATAGGCGCCCTTGCGCTGCAGCACATCCGGCCGGTTTACGCCGGCGGCACGCACCCGGATCAGGACCTCGCCTGGCCCCGGCAGGGGCACATCGCGCGTTTCCGGCTTCAGCACCCGCGGCCCGCCTGGCTCCGAGATCGCGATCGCCATCATCTTCGCCGGAATCTTCTGTGCGCTCGCCATGAATTGTCCCGTCCTCGTCTGGCCTCTTTGGCCGGCCGTTTGCATCAGCACCCGTGCCCTATGTATGCTCATTGTCGAATCCGGCAAATGGCATATCAGGGAGGAGCGACGATGGCGATCTTCGACGACGAACCCGTTAAGAAAGCGCGCCCGCATGAGATCGGGCAGGATCTGGCCCTGCTTTCGGCCGACGAACTGTCCGAGCGGATCGGCATGCTGCGCGACGAGATCGCCCGGCTGGAAGCCGAGTTGAAGGCCAAGGGAGCGACCAAATCAGCGGCCGAGGCGCTGTTCCGCCGCGGCTAGCGTTGAAAGCGGCAGTGTTCGCCGCCGAAAAGCCCGAATGCGCCTGTCAGACCAGCGCCACGAACCTCCAGCCGGATCAGCCAATGTTTGCGACCTACCGACCGATCCTCTCGCTGCTTCGCGGCACGGCCTTCCTGCTCGCGGCGTCCGGCCTGCACGGGCTGCTGCTGCCGTTGCGAGGCCAATTGGAGGGCTTTTCCACGGCATCGCTGGGCTTGATGGGCACCGCCTGGGCCGGCGGCTTCGTCACCGGCTGCTTCTTTGCGCCGCGCCTAGTTCGCCGCGCCGGCCATGTCAGGGCCTTCGGCGCCTTTGCCGCGTCGGGCGCCATCGTCGCTTTGCTCACCGGCCTTATCATCGATGAATATGTCTGGATCCTGCTGCGCGCCTTCACCGGCTTCACCATGGCTGGTGCCTTCATGGTCATCGAAAGCTGGCTGAACGAGAAGGCCACCAACGAGAACCGCGGCACCGTCTTCGGCCTCTACATGATGGTCACCTATGCATCGATCATGGGCGGCCAGATGATCGTCGCCGGCGGCGACGTGAAGTCGGCTTCGCTGTTCATGATCACCGGCATCCTGTTCTGCCTGTCGCTGATCCCGACCGCTGTCTCGACGCAGTCGCATCCGAAGCCGCTGCAGGACGTGAAGCTCGACGTGAAGGGGCTCTACGCCAATTCGCCGGTGTCGGCGATCGCCTGCCTGTTGATCGGCATTGCCAACGGCGCCTGGGGCACGCTCGGCGCCGTCTATGGCGCCCGCATCGGCATCTCAACGGCCGAGATCGCGCTGATGATGAGCCTGGTGGTGGTGGCGGGAGCGGCCATGCAGCTTCCGGCGGGACGCCTCTCGGACAAGACCGACCGCCGTTTCGTGCTGGCGGGTGCGGCCTTTGGCGCAGCCTTGTTTGCCATTTTCGTCTTCCTGTTCGAGCCGCGCTCCGGCGTCTTCGTCATCGTCTTGACCGCCGCCTACGGCGCTTTCGCCTACACGCTCTATTCGATCGCAGTGGCGCATGCCAACGACCACGCGCGGGCGGAGGATTTCGTCAAGGTTTCGGGCGGTCTTCTGCTGCTCTACGGCTTCGGCACCATGATCGGGCCCCTGCTCGCCGCCGGGCTGATGGGCTGGCTGCGCCCCGAGGGCCTGTTCCTGGCCACCGCGCTCGCCCATCTTTGCCTGGCGGGCTACACGCTGCTGCGCATCAGCCGCCGCGCCCCGGTGCCGATCGAAAACCGCGACGCCTTCAAGACCCAGCCGGCCGACCGTTCGGTGACGCCGGAAGCCCTGCGGCTCGACCCGCGCAGAAAGGCTGAAACCAATGGTTGAGATTTGGGAAACTTTGCCTCTAAAATGACGCATGATGTTTTCTGATGCCTTTGTGGCGATTGCCGATCCCAACCGGCGCTATCTTCTCGAAGAGCTCCGGCGCGGCCCGAAGACCGTCAACGAACTGGCGGCCGGACTGCCAGTTTCACGCCCAGCCGTCTCGCAGCACCTGAAGGTTCTGCTCGAGGCCGGCCTGGTCAACGCCAAGGCGGAAGGCACGCGGCGGGTCTACACGGTCAGCAGTGCCGGCTTCCTGCGGTTGAACATCTGGCTCGACCAGTTCTGGGAAGCATTGCCCGGCGAGTGACCTCTGGGCGGCATGACCGGTCCGGCACTTGCTTGATGCGATTCCGTTCTGCGCTTTTTCTGGCTGTGGAGGAGGAAACCCATGCGACGCGAAGCGGTTCTTGGCGCTCTGACGGCAATCAATCTGGTTCTGCTCGCTGGCATGGGGCTGACGCAGATCCTGCCGGCGAAGGCGCAGGACAGCCCAGGCATTCTGCGCGGAAGCGGGCTTCAGATTGTCGATAGTCAGGGCCGGGTGCGCTCCAGCATCTCCGTGCTCCCGGCGAAGGCCGGCGAGGCCGAAACCGTGCTGTTCCGCCTCATCGCGGAGAATGGCCAGCCCTCGGTCAAGATCAGCGCCACGACCGCCAGCGCCGGTCTGAGTTTCGTCGGCGGCGACGACGCAAGCTACATTTTGCTCGAGGCGGATGGTCCCGAAACTCGGCTCGAGATGGTGGAACCGGAGGGCCGCAAGAAGGTGATCGAGCCATAGGAGCGATGCAAGGCCAGGTGAGAAGGACCGCTCGCCTCCGATCGCGAAGCACTGATGTCAGCCGTCGTTGTAGGGGAAGAACTTGAAGTAGGGCTGGGCTTCCTCGATCACGCGGGCGAAGGACGGTCGTTGGAGCAGGCGATCGTGATAACGCCTAACCGCGGGGAACCTGTCGCCGAACGGCTCGACCTTGTTGGCGTAGAACAGCGCCGGAGCCGCCGTCAGTCGGCCATGGTGAAGGTTTCGCCAACCGCCCAAATCCTCGACTGCATCTCGGTTTCGATGATGGCGTAGGAGGCGCGCAACTGCGCCCGCGCCTGCTCGACACCGAACGGGTCGGTCTGGCCCTGCGGCCGCAGCCGGTCGCCGACGATCTTCTGCATCGGCTCCTGCACATAGAAATCGTAGAAGCGGTCGGCGGTCCGAACCTGGCGGGCGAGGTCGGCATCGGCCGGGATCAGCGCGGTCGGGCCAGGATAGTGGACGGCCAGATACTCGATCACGATGGTTGATTCCGGCACCGTCTGTCCGCGCGCCTCGTCGCGCAGCACCGGCATCTTGCCCGCCGGCGACAGTCTCAGGAACGCCGCGCGCGACTGCTCGTTGCCGAGATCGACAATGACGACATCGAAAGGCGTGCCGTTCTCGTAGAGCGCGATCAGCGGCTTCCAGCAGAACGATGCCAGCGGGTGGAGGTGCATGGTCAGAGACATTGCTTGCTCGCTTGTGGCCGCCGGTCCGGGCGGAAGGGGGCTTCTGGTCTTGATAATGGCGCATCCGGTGAGGCGCTGTCACGCCGGGGATGGATCGGCCCGCGCCCGCGCTGCCCGGTCATGCGCCGCGATGGCGGCGATCATGACGGCCCAGTCGTCCGGATGCAGTTCGTGGCCGCCGCCCTCGATACGCACCAACTTCGCACCGGCAACCGCCTCGGCGAGCGCTGCGCCATGCTCGACCGGAAAGATCGGATCCGTCGTGCCGTGGATGACGAGCAGCGCAATCCGCATCGCCCGAAAACGGTCCTTCCAGTCTCCGCCGTTCTTGAGCAGGAAGTGGTTGGTCGCGCTGAGCAGGCCTCCCGACCGGTCATAGTCCCGCTCGACGAACGCCCTTGTCCGCTTCTCGTCGAACGGATGCGCGGTGCTTGCGATGACGCGGGCTTCGCTGACGATGAAGTCGATCACCTGCTCGCGATCCGACCAATCGACCTTCTCACCTGCCGCCGCGTGCTCTTTGTAGCTCTCGGACATTCCCGGCAGATGCGAGGTGTCGATGCCGACAGGCGACGTGCTGATCACGGTCAGCGCCGTGACGCGCGACGGGTGTTTCAGCGCCACCAGCTGCGCGATCATGCCGCCCATCGACATGCCGACCACATGCGCCCTCACGACCTCATGATCGTCGAGCACGCGGATGGCATCGTCGGCCATGTCATCGAATGTGTAGGGCGGCTCGCCAGGCGCGTATTTGCTCGAGTGGCCGGTGTCGCGATTGTCGTAGCGGATTACGAACAGACCCTCGCCGGCCAGCTTCCGGCAGAACGCTTCCGGCCACCACAGCATCGACGCCATGGCGCCCATGATCAGCAGAACGGCCGGATCGCCGGGACTGCCAAAAGTTTCGGAAACGATCCGGGGCTGCTCTTTCGTCTTCATGGTCGCTTCCTCCTCTGCAATCCGATTGCATTTTGCAATCAGTTGCACGATAATCAGACTGATACGATAATGCAACCGGTTTTTTCTGGAGACTTTGCATGAACACCGATCACCGCTCCGGCTGCCCGATCAATCTGTCGCTCGAAGTGTTCGGCGATCGCTGGAGCCTGATCATCCTGCGCGACATGATCTTCGGCGGCCGGCGTCATTTTCGCGAAATGCTCAACGGATCGATCGAGGGCATCGCGTCCAACATCCTTGCCGACCGGCTGAAGCGGCTGATGGAGCTGGGCATGCTGACAAAGGCCGACGATCCTTCCCACAAGCAGAAGGCAATCTACAGCCTGACCGAGATGGCCATCACCCTGGTGCCGATCATGGCGCATCTCGGCGCCTGGGGCCGTGTCTGGCTGCCGGTCAGCGAGGAGCTCTCGATCCGCGCTGAGCTTCTGGAAAACGGCGGCCCACCCTTATGGGAGCGCTTCATGGACGAATTGCGCCATGAACACCTCGGCGCGCCGATCGACCATGAGGGGCCAACCGTTCGGGCGACCCTGCAGGCCGGCTACGAGGTGGTGGTCGCCCGCAAGGCTGAGGCTGCCGCCGGCTAGACAGGGCGCGGCGTTTCGCCACTTCCCGAAAATCAGTTTCAACCGCGGCCGGGATTGTATCTCGCGTCTCGTCGACGATGATCGCGGCCTTCAACAGGAGACTGCCATGACCGCGCTGACGCTCGAGAAAGCCAAGCAAATCATCGACGCCGCCTTCGCCAGGGGTGCCGAGCTGAAGCTCAGGCCGCTCGGCGTGTCGGTGCTCGATGCCGGCGCCCATCTGGTCGCCTTCCAGCGCCAGGACGGCGCATCGTTCCTGCGTCCGCAAATGTCGGCCGGCAAGGCCTATGGCGCGCTCGCTATCGGCATGGGCTCGCGCCGCGTCGAAGCCTTCGCCAAGGAACGGCCGCATCTGATCGCCGGCATCTCCGACGTCTCCGGCGGTCGTGTCCTGCCTGTCGTCGGCGGCGTGCTGATCCGCGATCATGCCGGCGCCGTCATCGGCGCGGTCGGCATCTCCGGCGACACGTCGGACAATGACGAGGCCGCCGCGATCGCCGGCATCGAAGCCGCCGGCTTCACTGCCGATCCGGGCTGAGCCCAGATCATTTGCAGACCGGTCTCACCTGAATATCGGCACATCCTAGTTCAGGTTGATATCCCGGCTTGCCGACCGCATCGACACCGAGAAGCCGGCGAGCACGTCGAACAGCGCGATCACCATCAGGGTGAAGAAGACCGAATGCGCTGCGCCCTTCACCAGCAGGAACTCGACCAGGAAGGCGATGAAGACCAGTGTCGACAACAGATGGTCGAGGATCGAGGCGTTGGTGGTGCGCACCGATTTTGAGATCTCGACGAACAGGAAGATCAGGCCGATCAGCACCATCAGGTCGCCGAGCGTCATCGAGAACACGCCACCGGACATCATGCGGAACGAGAACATCTCGTTGGCCCAGGGATCGTCGCCGCTGCCGAATATCCCGAGCAGGCCGAGATTGTAGAGCACGAAGGGCACGATCAGCAGGGGGATGGCACCGAACATCTGGCGTCTCCGATTGAGCTTCCTTCAGTTGCAGCCCGCCGGCCTTCCTCGTCAAGAAGTTTCATGCGTCGCCGCTAACACGCTCGAAGACCGCGCGAAACAAGCATGTTAGCGGGGGTTCCTCCCGCGCCTGTCAGGCTACAAAGACCGGCGCGCAGGGTCCGTCGGCGGAGTCGGTATCGGACCGCGACGCTGGAGCGATTGGCGAGGCCAAACGCAAAAAGACCGGCCAATGGCCGGTCTTTTTGGAAGTCGCAAACCGCCGGAAGCTTCTCAGCTTTCCTTCGGCTCCAGAACCTGGCGGCCACGATACATGCCGGTCTTCAGGTCGATATGGTGCGGGCGGCGCATTTCGCCGGAATTCTTGTCCTCGACATAGGTCGGGGCCTTGAGGGCGTCGGCCGAGCGGCGCATGCCGCGCTTCGACGGAGAGGTTTTTCGTTTCGGAACGGCCATGGATATGCTCCACTACATGGTCAAAATGCCCCGGCAACCCTCGTGAAAGGGCCGCGTCTGGGGCCATAATCTGAGAAAGTCGGGTGCCTATACACGCCTTGCGCCGTTTTGGCCAGCACCGCGGCAAATTTTTTTGAGCCGGCGCTGGTTCGTCCTAATCAAGGCAACCCACATAGGCTCCCGACCTGCCGGCGCGCCGCTCGATCAGTGCCGCCAGCCGTCGCAAGCCCGGCCCCGGTTTTGCCGGATTGCGGGCGATCGGATTGGGCAGCGTAACGGCGAGCAGCGCCGCCTGCCGACGCGACAATTTGTTTGCCGAGACGCCGAAATGATGCTGGGCGGCCGCCTCGATGCCGTAGATGCCCGGGCCCCATTCGGCGATGTTGAGGTAGATCTCCATAATGCGCCGCTTCGACATCACCGCGTCGAAATAGACGGCGAGCGGCAGTTCGACCACCTTGCGCACCGTGCCCAGCGGCCGCGACCAGAGGAAGAGGTTCTTCACCGTCTGCATTGTGATGGTCGAGGCACCGCGCGTCGCCTCGCCGGCCAGCGCGTCGTCCACGACGCCGCGCAATTCGCCGAGATCGACCCCGCGGTGGAAGCAGAACTGCCCGTCCTCCGACATGATCACCGAATGCGCCAGCGCCGGCGACACGTCGTCGATCGAAACCCAGCGCCGGTCGTAGCCGGAGAAGGTCGCGAGGTCCTTCAGCATCAGCGTCGATACCGGATGCACGAAGGACGGCAGATAGAGGAAGGTCAGCACCACCGGTACCACCGCTAGGATGGCGGCAACGACCAGGGAGCGCCGGCCAAGGCGCTTGAGACCGGCGCGGTTCAGGCGCCTCGGCCGCGCCATGTCCAGTCCTTCGATTTCATGATCGACGATCGGTTCCGTCAAGCCGCCCCACCCGTGCCATCAGCTCAACCGGCATAATGGCGCGCGGCTTCTTGCGCAATGTCTGAGTGTCGGCTACCGCTCCCGGCCATGGCGAAAGACGAAGAAATCGCGTTCGAAACCGCACTTCTGACACGCGCAGCGGCAATCGAGGCGCTGCTCAGGCGGCTTCTCGACTTGCGCGCGCTGTCCGGCGAGATCGCCCGGCCGGAGCGGCTGATGGCGGCCATGCGCCATGGCGTGTTGAACGGCGGCAAGCGCCTGCGCCCTTTTCTGGTTATGGAAAGTGCAGCGCTCTTTTCCGCAGATGGCGAGGCGGCATCGCGCGTGGCGGCGGCGCTCGAATGCGTGCATTGCTATTCGCTGATCCATGACGATCTACCGGCCATGGACAATGACGATCTGCGCCGCGGCCAGCCGACCGTGCACCGGGCCTTCGACGATGCCACCGCCATCCTCGCCGGCGACGCGCTGCTGACGCTTGCCTTCGACATCCTCGCCGACGAGGCCACCGTGCTGCCCGCGGAACGCCGGGCAGCGCTGGTGCTGGCGCTTGCCCGCGCCGCGGGCATTGGCGGCATGGTCGGCGGGCAGATGCTCGATCTCGATGCCGGGCGCACTCCGCCGGACGAGGCCGGCATCATCCGGCTGCAGGCGATGAAGACCGGCGCCTTGATCCGCTTTGCCTGCGAGGCCGGCGCCATCGTCGCCGGCGCGCCGCCGGAAGACCGCGAGCGGCTGGCCGAATTCGGCTCGGCGATCGGGCTCGCCTTCCAGCTTGCCGACGACCTGCTCGACCTGACGGCGGATGCGCACCAGATGGGCAAGGCGACCGGCAAGGACGCCGCCGCCGGCAAGGCGACGCTGGTTGCCCTGCACGGCGCCGACTGGGCGCGCAAGCAGCTCAACGGCCTCGTCGGCCAGGCGCATGCGCTGCTCGATCCCTATGGCGAGCGCGCGGCCCTGCTGAAGGAAGCGGCGACATTCGTGGCGACGCGCAACAGCTGACCTGTTGCACAGGCGAACGACGCCGGCTCGCCACCGGTCCGATCTTCACAACCCTGCCAGCGCGAAAATGCGGGATGCCCAGCACCGCTGAGCGAGCTGCGGATAGGGCGCCGACGTCGCTCCGATTGTTCGCTCTTTCCGAATAGTGCTGCCAGCAGCGGGGTGATTATCCGACATCCGCGGCAATCTATATCCGCCCCATGACAACGAAGATCGATCCGTCCGATGACGGCGCGACCGTCGTCATCGGACGCGCCAACCGGCGCCGTGAAATGCCACCGAAAGGAACCTGCAAATGCCCTTTGCCAACTTCAAGATGCCCGAGGCCGCCCTCACAAAAGCGCAGAAGGAGGATCTCGTCCACAAGACCACGCAGATGTTCGTGGACTATTTCGGCGAGGGTGTGCGCCCCTACACCATGGTGCTGATCGAAGAAGTTCCTGATGGAGGCTACGGCCGCGCCGATGAAGTCTTCGTCCTTCCCGATGCCTATCGGGCTAAGGATGTTGCCTGACATGAACAAGGCGAGCCGCTTGTCGAGCGGCTCGCCTTTCGGGCAAATGCAATAGTCCATTTTTGATAGGCGAACACACGATCGCGTGAGCCCATTCGATCCGTCCCCGCCTAGGTCGGACCTCAGCCTCTTGCGGCCGCGTTGGCGACCACGAACACCGCATAGAGCGACTGCCGCGCCGTGATGAACAGGCGGTTGCGCTTGGCGCCGCCGAAGGTGAGGTTCGCCACCGTTTCAGGGATGCGGATCTTGCCGATCAGCGTGCCGTCGGGATCGAAGCAATGCACGCCGTCGCCGGCGCCTGCCCAGACCCGACCCGCCGTATCCACCCTGAAGCCATCGAACAGGCCGGCAGTGCAGGTCGCGAAAACGCCGATTTCCCCCAGCGCATTGCCTTCGACGGCAAACTTGCGGATGTGCCGCGGCCCGTCCTTCTGATGCGTGATGCCGGTGTCGCCGACATAGAGGACCGTCTCGTCCGGCGAGAAGGCGAGACCGTTGGGCTTCGCCATCGTCGAGACGACGCGCGCCACCTCGCCGGTCACGGGATCGGCGTGGTAGACGTGGCAGCCCTCGATCTCCTGTTCGGAGCGGTCGCCCTCATAGTCTGTCGCGATGCCATAGGGCGGATCGGAGAACCACACCGTGCCGTCGGAGCGCACCACGACGTCGTTGGGCGAATTCAGGCGCTTGCCGTCGAAGCAGTCGGCGATCACCGTGATCGATCCGTCATGCTCGGTGCGCGTGACGCGCCGCGACCGATGCTCGCAGGTGACCAGCCGTCCCTCTGTATCGACCGTGTTGCCGTTGGCACTGTTTGCCGGCGCCCGGAACACCGAAACCACGCCATTGGTCTCGTCGTAGCGCATGATGCGGTCGTTGGGGATGTCGGAGAAGACCAGATAGCGCCCGGCCGCGAACCATGCCGGGCCTTCCAGCCAGCGCCCTCCGGTCCACACCCGCTCGACCGCCACATGGCCGACGAAACAGCTTTCGAACCGCTCGTCGAGAACCTCGAAGCCCGCGCCCTCTAAGTCTCCGAACATGCTCCATCCTCCGCGAAAACGGGTTACCGATAGCCTTCGCGGCAAACCGTTTTCAAGACTTGACCTGCAAAAATGTTAGCGATAACATCGGTGCCAATTCAGTCCGTTTGCTTGGCTTGGGAGGGCCATAGATGCGGCCCAAGCTCATCGAATTCATCGACATCTCCAAGCGCTTCGGCGGCACTCTGGCGCTGAAGTCGGTCTCGCTCGACATCCACGAGGGCGAGATCGTCGCCCTGCTTGGCGAGAATGGCGCCGGCAAGTCGACGCTGATCAAGACGCTCGCCGGCATCCACAAGCGCGACCAGGGCACGATCCGCTTTCGCGGCGAAGACTATCACCACCGCCCGCCGCGTCCCAACCAGCCACAGAAGGTCGCCTTTATCCATCAGGACCTCGGCCTCATCGAATGGATGACGGTGGCCGAGAATGTCGGCATGGCGCAGGGCTTTTCGCGCCGCTCGGGCCTGATCGATTGGCGCGACACCGAGCGCCGCGCCGAGCTGGCGCTGGTCGGCTGCGCCTTCGATCCGGCGACGCGCGTCCAGGACCTTTCGCGCACGGAAAAGTCGCTGGTGGCGATCGCTCGCGCACTCGCCACCGAAGCCGACGTTCTGGTGCTCGACGAGCCGACGGCAAGCCTGCCGGCCGACGAGGTCGAACGCCTGTTCGAGGCGCTGCGTCCGCTGCGCGAGCGCGGCGTCGGCATGATCTATGTCTCGCACCGGCTGGACGAGGT